>NZ_JBALNY010000001.1:0-25290 GCF_036962145.1 Bacillus sp. JJ1764
GACATTTCTCTATTTGTCAGATTGGATTTTGTCCTTCATACCCTTAATAAACGACATTCCTCTTGGGATTGAATCAAGTACGTAGTCTCATAAAAAGCTTACTAAAACAACAAAAAAACGCATAAGAAATTCAAATAAGAATTCCGATGCGTTTATGTTTTGAAACATCAATAAAGAGGTTATGAATAAAGTGAAGAGTCCCAAATATGCCGTCGCTTTAGATCCTTTGTTTTGATCCCGCGCTCAGCAGGTGGGTGTCCTGTTCCTAAAATTGTAAGTCCTCCTGCTCGTAAAAGAGAGAGGCATTTACGCATTGAGAAAACCCGGGCTCCCGTTAAAATAACGTTCGGTCAAAACTTCAGGTATGACAACGTACATCTCAGGACTCTTCTTGATTGACTTAATAATAGCACATTTTTAGGCAGCCTTCAAGGTTACCTAAGCCATAATTACTGTTATTTATTAACATTTAGTGACAAGTATAATTCATCCAGCTGGGCCTTTGAAACCTCACTTGGAGCATTGGTTAACAAGCAACTTGCGCTTGCTGTTTTTGGAAAGGCAATGGTGTCACGAAGGTTGGTACTTCCAGCCAACAGCATGACCAAACGGTCCAAACCAAGGGCAATCCCGCCGTGTGGAGGTGTACCGTAATCAAAGGCGTTCAATAAGAATCCGAACTGTTCTTGTGCCTCTTCTTGCTTAAATCCAAGAGCTTTAAACATTTTTTCCTGAATGTCACGTTCGAATATCCGCAATGAACCGCCGCCAAGCTCATAACCGTTCAGAACAATATCATATGCTTGTGCGCGCACTCTAGATGGATCTGAATCCAAGTATTCCAAATCCTCACGAACTGGCATAGTGAATGGATGGTGTGCCGCAAAATAGCGTCCAAGGTCTTCATCATATTCTAACAATGGCCAGTCAACAATCCAGAGGAAATTAAATTTACTCTGATCAATTAACTCTAACTCTTTGCCAAGCTTAAGTCGCAATGCTCCTAAAGCATCTGCCACGACTTTCTTTTTATCCGCAACGAATAACAGCAAATCACCCTCAGTCGCTTCGAGAGTGGCCATAATTGCTTGAGCATCCTCTTCAGCAAAGAATTTAGCGATCGGCCCATTTAACCCGTCAGCAGTAACTTTTAACCATGCCAGGCCTTTAGCACCGTATACAGCAACAAATTCGGTCAAAGCATCAATATCTTTACGTGAGTACTTATCAGCCGCACCTTTAACATTGATAGCCTTTACTTGTCCACCGCCATTTACAGCTGAAGCAAATACCTTGAAGCCGGAGTCTTTCACGATTTCAGATACATCCACAAGTTCTAAACCGAAACGGGTATCCGGCTTATCGGAACCATAACGGCTCATCGCTTCAGCATAGGTCATCCGCGGGAACGGAACTGTTACTTCAATACCCTTCACTGCTTTCATCAGCTGGGACATCATTTTTTCCATCATGGTCAAAATATCATCTTGGCTCAAAAAGCTAGTTTCGATATCGACTTGGGTAAATTCAGGCTGACGGTCAGCTCGAAGGTCTTCGTCACGGAAACAGCGAGCAATCTGGTAATATCGTTCAACTCCACCTACCATTAGCAGCTGCTTAAATAACTGCGGTGATTGTGGCAAAGCATAGAACTCACCAGGATGAACACGGCTTGGTACCAAATAATCACGGGCACCTTCTGGAGTGCTCAATGTTAGGATTGGAGTTTCTATATCTAAAAACCCTTCAGAATCGAGAAAATCTCTGATTTGCTTCGTTACTTGATGACGCATTTTTAAAGTTTCAAAAATAACGGGACGACGAAAATCCAAATAACGATACTTTAATCGAATATCTTCTGAAGCATCCGTCTTATCTGAAATCATAAACGGAGGCGTCTTAGATTCATTGATGATGGTAACTTGTTCAGCTTGAACTTCTATTTTTCCAGTTTTAATGTTTTCATTTACAGTTCCTTGCTCACGGGCAACCACTGTTCCAACCACATCTAGTACATACTCATTACGGATTTTTTCTGCGGTTTCCAAAGCCTCTTTAGAAACATCCGGATTAAATACCACTTGAACAATCCCTGAACGATCCCGCAAATCAATAAATATTAAGCCTCCAAGGTCCCGACGCTTTTGCACCCAACCTTTTAGGGTCACTTTTTCCCCTACTGCCGATTCTGGTACATCACCACAAAAATACGATCTCCCAAACATAACCGATATCCTCCTTATAAAACTGCTTCTCGCAAATATTGAACAAAAGAATCAAGCTCCACTTCTTCTTGTTCACCTGTTTGCATATTTTTCACGCTGATTTTATTGTTTTTCAGTTCATCATCGCCTAATACTGCTACAAATTTCGCCTTTAACCGATCCGCTGCTTTAAATTGTGCCTTAATTTTTCGATTTAAATAATCCCGTTCTGCTGACAGACCCGCAAGGCGCAGCTCTTGTAGAAGTCCGACGGTATAATCTTTGGCATTGTCACCTAGTGCCGCCAAATAGCAATCAATTCCTGTGTTAACGTCTAACTGAATGCCTTCAGCCTGCAATGCAGCGATAAATCGTTCAATACTTAAAGCAAAGCCAATTCCCGGTGTTTCCGGACCGCCAATCTCTTCTACCAAACCGTTATAGCGTCCGCCGCCACAAAGAGTAGTAATGGCACCAAAACCTTCAGCATTACTCATAATTTCAAAGGCTGTGTGATTATAATAATCTAAACCGCGAACCAGGTTTGGATCAACTTCAAATTCAATCCCAAGCTGTGTCAAATAGGTTTGAACTTTGTCAAAGTATGCCTTAGATTCGTCATTAAGGTATTCAATGATGGCAGGAGCTGTTTTCATTAATTCATGTTCACGGTCCTGTTTACAATCAAGAATGCGCAGTGGATTTTTTTCAAGACGATTCTGACAATCCGAACAAAATTCACCAATTCTTGGCTTAAAGTGACTGACTAATGCCTCTCGGTGAGCAATTCTGCTCTCCTTGTCCCCAAGACTGTTAATGATTAACTTAAGTTTGCTGAGGCCCATTGATTTATATAAGTTCATCGCTAATGAGATCACTTCTGCATCGATCGCCGGGTCACTGCTGCCTAAGGCTTCAACACCGAATTGAACGAACTGTCGGAAGCGACCTGCCTGTGGACGTTCATAACGGAACATTTGCCCTAAATAGTACAGCTTAACGGGTTGGCCAGGAAGTCCAAACATTTTTTTCTCTACAAATGCTCTGACCGTAGAAGCTGTTCCTTCAGGTCTTAATGTTAGACTACGTCCCCCTCGGTCTTCAAAGGTATACATTTCTTTTTGTACGATATCAGTAGTATCGCCGACTCCCCTTGAGAAAAGCTCTGTATATTCAAAAATTGGAGTTCTGATTTCTTGATATTGGTATTTTTCGCAAAGCTCTCTGGCTGTTTTTTCAATGAGCTGCCAAAGCTCAACCTCTCCCGGTAATATGTCCTGAGTACCTCTTGGTATGTTGATTGACATAATGGAGAACCTCCTTTTATCTTAAAGATTTCTTTATGTAAACTTATGGATTGCGGACTTTTTCCAAAAATACAAAAAAACTCCCATCCCTTGTATAGAAACAAGGGACGAGAGTTATATTCCCGCGGTGCCACCCTAGTTGAACGACATAAAAAAGCACGCCGTTCCGCTTAAACAGTTAACGCCTGTTCACGTTCATCTCCTACTAAAGTCAGTACTTTTTCAGAGGGAAACCTAAGGAGTGTTCATTCATTAAGATTCATGCAGAAATGCTTTCAGCCCGGGGCATTCCCTCTCTTTTCCATGGAATTGCCTTAACTACTGTGCTCCATCATTGGTTATATTCAAGTATGCATATTATTTAATATAATACGGAGCATCGCCATTAATGTCAAGTGTGATTTATGACCTTTCCAGATGTTTTTTTAATTTTTTGACATCCCTCATCGTTAGTCCAAATTCAGAGGCTAATTCAATGGGGGCGGCATGCTGTTCCTTTTGGATAAAATCATGAAAGTCCATCCCAAAAATTCTGCCATCCATTGATTGAATGTTCATTCCTTTTTCACTGGAACGCATATGAATCACTCCTATTTTTGATCGATACCAATAGCTTTTCCAAATATAAGAGAAATAATCTTTTTTTAATAGATTTGTTGGTCCTTTTTAACAATTTAGGAATGAATTTCAGTAGATTTTACGCTAAAATATTATAGTGTAAAAGGAGGGGAAGAATGTCAAAGAGATCAAGGGTATTGCTATTATGTTTCATTCTTTTATTAGGAGCCTTCCTACCGCCAGGAAAAGGTAGTGCATCTAGTGGGACGGTTACAATTGCTAGTGATTTCGTTAACATCCGAAGTGGACCTGGGTTAAGCTATTCCTTAGTTCAAAAGGCCAAACGGGGAGATAAGTTTCAAATTATTAAAGAGCAGGATGATTGGATTCAGATTCAGCTGTCGTTCGGCAAAACGGGTTGGGTGGCAAACTGGCTAGTCAATAAGGACAATCAAAATACCGCTCCGACATCCACAACAACATCGACTGGTATGACGGCCAAATCTATCTCTGATCAGCTTAGGGTTCGATCCGGTCCTGGGACAAGCTTCCGGGTAATAGGATATCTAAATACAGGACAAGTTGTCCCTGTTATTACCCAAAATGAAAACTGGGTGAAAGTTTCCTCCACATTTGGCGAAGGCTGGGTCTCGAAAGACTTTGTTACTGTAACCTCAGGGCAATCGAGTAATCCTTCTTCAGGAAGCTCTGGAAGCATCGGCAGCGGTGTCGTAAATGGCGATATTATCAATGTTCGGAAGGAACCAACCACTTCAAGCACCATACTAGGAAAATTAACAAAAGGAACAAAAGTAACGATTTATTCTAGAAAAAATAATTGGCTTGACGTAAAATACTCCAATTTGCGTGGCTGGGTCAGTGCAGATTTTATTACAACAGGAGCAAATACTACAGGTAGCACCCCACAGCAGGGATCAACCAACATAAATGGAAAGGTGACCGCTACTAGTTTAAATGTCCGCTCAGGCGCTTCCCAAAATACAGCCATTGTTGGAACCGTTACCCAGGGGCAAGTCTTTGTCATCTTAGCTGAAAGCAATAGTTGGGCTAAAATTGAATATAAAAAAGGCAGCTATGGTTGGGTGGCCAGCTGGTATTTAGAAAAAACAACAGGAACTACCTCCAGTGGATCCACGAATTCTGGACAAACCAGCAGTCAACAAACGGTAACCATTTTAACAGATGGAACCAATATAAGAAAGACTCCAACAACAGGATCAGACGTTGTATTACGTGCAAATAAAGGCGACAAGTTCCCGGTCAAAAGTGTCCAAAATGATTGGTATGAAATTACATTGAATAATGGATCAACCGGGTATGTTGCAGGATGGATTGTATACATAAACGGGCAGGCTCCTGCCATCGGCAGACCGAGTGCAGAAGGTTATATTAAAGGAAAAACAATTGTCATCGATCCCGGGCATGGCGGCGAAGACAGCGGTACATTGGGAGCAACAGGTACCTTGGAGAAAAAGCTTACACTGCGAACAGCACAGCTTCTTTACGATAAGCTTAAAGCAGCAGGAGCAAATGTTTATTTAACTCGCAGCAATGATACTTTTATCTCGCTTTCCTCACGTGTGAGCGTGGCCCAGTATAGAAATGCCGATGCCTTTATCAGTCTGCACTATGACAGCAGTATTGACCGAAGTGCAAAAGGAACAACCGGTTATTATTATCATTCCTACCAGAAACAATTGGCTGAAACGGTCTTTTCTTATACGGCCAGTCAGACAAGATTAAATAACCGTGGGGTTCGGTTTGGAGATTTCCATGTGATTCGGGAAAACAGCCAAAAAGCCACACTCATTGAGCTTGGTTACTTAAGCAACCCCCAAGAGGAAATTACGCTAAACTCCAGTGCGTTCCAAGAGAATGCAGCTACCGGGTTGTATAATGGATTATCAAGGTATTTTAAAAATAATTAAAAAAAAGAAGCATTCCATCTGATCGGAGTGCTTCTTTCATGTTCATTACTTACTTTCCACAATTAACGTAACTGGACCGTCGTTGGTTAAGGAGACGTCCATCATGGCTCCAAATTCCCCTGTTGCCACTGTGATCCCTTTTTCGCGAAGAAGGCGATTAAAGGTTTCATAAATCGTAATGGCATATTCTGGACGTGCAGCCTCGACGAAGCTTGGTCTTCTTCCTTTGCGGCAATCTCCATAAAGAGTAAACTGAGAAACGGAAAGAATTTCGCCGCCGACATCTACTAGGGATAAATTCATTTTTTCCTCAGCATCTTCAAAAATTCTAAGATTGGCAATTTTTTCAGCCATGTAAGCTGCATCTTCTTCCTTATCATCGTGGGTTACTCCGACAAGCAATACCAGTCCTTTGGAGATTTCCCCCACCACTTCTCCATTTACGGTTACCTTTGCAGATTTACTGCGTTGTACTACTACTCTCATACTTAGAACTCCTTAATTCATCAATCGGCGTACTGAATAAACATCAGGAATTTGCTTGATCCGGTCAACAACTTTTTGTAAATGACTCACATTGTGAATGGCAATGGTCATGACGATGGAAGCCATTTTATTTCGGTCCGTTTTCCCCGTTACAGCTGAAATCGTTGTTTTCGTTTCATTAACAGCTTGAAGAACTTCATTCAAAAGACCTCTGCGATCAAAGCCGCTTATTTCGATATCAACGTTATATTCCTTACGGTCATTTAAGGAAGATTCCCACTCGACTGGGATTAATCTTGATTGCGCATCATTGGTATCAATATTGGTACAGTCGGAACGATGGACAGATACGCCTCGCCCTTTTGTTATATAGCCGACAATTTCATCACCCGGAACTGGATTACAGCATCGAGATAAGCGAATTAATAAATTATCAATTCCTTGTACACGTACCCCGGATTCCCGTTTTTTAGAGTTCGGAAACGCCTTTAAATCCGTGATAGCTTTGGTAATGTTGGCTGACTGCTCTTGGTCGCGTTTTTTGCGCCATTTTTCTGTTAAACGATTGGCAACCTGCAAAGCGGTTACCCCATTGTATCCTACCGCTGCGAACATATCTTCTTCGTTGGTGAAATTGAATTTTTCCGCTACCTTTTTCAGGTTTTCAAGCGTTAGTATTTCTTTAACGTCAAATTCCATATTGCGGATTTCTTTTTCAACCATCTCTCTGCCTTTTTCGATATTTTCATCCCGGCGTTGCTTTTTAAAGAAAGCACGGATTTTATTTTTAGCCTGAGAGGTTTGGGCAAGTTTCAGCCAGTCTTGACTAGGACCATAGGAATGTTTGGATGTTAGAATTTCAATAATATCGCCAGTTTTAAGTCTATAATCCAAGGTTACCATTTTTCCGTTCACTTTTGCCCCGATCGTCTTATTGCCTATTTCCGAGTGAATACGGTAGGCAAAATCGATCGGAACGGATCCGGAAGGTAATTCAATGACATCGCCTTTTGGTGTAAATACAAACACCATATCTGAGAATAAATCAATCTTTAATGATTCCATAAACTCTTCTGCATTGGCTGTATCATTTTGGAATTCAAGGATTTCTCTGAACCAGGTCAGCTTTTGATCGAAAGTTGACTCATCACTGATCGTTTTTCCTTCTTTATAAGCCCAGTGCGCTGCAATACCGAACTCAGCAATGTTATGCATTTCAAAAGTACGGATCTGTACTTCCAGAGGATCGCCTTTTGGTCCAATTACAGTGGTATGGAGTGACTGATACATATTCGGCTTAGGCATTGCAATATAATCCTTAAAGCGGCCAGGCATTGGCTTCCAGCAAGTATGAATAATCCCCAAAACGGCATAACAATCTTTAATACTGTTTACAACAATTCGAACAGCCAACAAATCATAAATTTCACTGAATTGTTTATTTTGCAAGGCCATTTTTCGATAAATGCTGTAAATATGTTTAGGACGACCGGATATTTCTGCCTTGATTGAAACTTCTCCCATTCTTCCCTTTACTTCTTCAATAACATCGTCAAGATACTGCTCACGCTCAGCACGCTTCTTTTTCATTAAATTGACAATTCGGTAATATTGCTGAGGATTCAAGTATCTTAAGGCTGTATCCTCCAACTCCCACTTGATTTTTGAAATCCCGAGGCGGTGAGCTAAAGGGGCAAAAATTTCAAGTGTTTCATTGGCAATCCGACGCTGCTTCTCCACTGGAAGATGTTTAAGAGTCCTCATATTATGCAGGCGATCGGCAAGCTTTATCAAAATTACACGGATGTCCTGAGCCATGGCAACAAACATTTTCCGATGGTTCTCTGCTTGCTGTTCTTCGTGCGATTTATATTTAATTTTCCCTAATTTTGTAACACCATCGACAAGCATGGCCACTTCTTCGTTAAAAGCAGCCGCAATATCCTTTAAAGATATATTCGTATCCTCTACAACATCATGAAGAAAACCGGCTGCCACCGTTGCTGGATCCATCTGGAGGTCTGCCAGGATACCGGCAACCTGAATCGGATGGATGATATATGGTTCGCCCGATTTTCGATATTGTTCACGATGAGCATGTTTAGCAAACTCATAGGCTCGCTTTACCAATTCCACATGCTCAGCATTTAAATATATTTTCGTCTTGTCGATGACTTGGTCGGCTGTTAACACTTGATCATTTGCCATGAAATCACCTTTATTTTCATTACATTTTATGAAGCCATTCTATTAAAAAAATAAACTTATGTTACTTTATAAAATTGTTACTAAATTAAAATGATTGTTACTATTATCGAAAAAAAAAAGGAAGATGTAAAGAGATTTAGACTTATTTCCACAAATTATGAGAAAAAAAGCAAATTTTTGATGATTAACAAAGAGAGCACTCTTTTCTTGAGTGCCCTGGAATGATTGACTAATACTTCATTAATGTTAAGACATCATAGCCGTCTAACTTGCTACGACCATCCAAGTAAGATAATTCAATAATAAAAGCAATACCTGCAACGACACCACCAAGCTGTTCCACTAATTTAATAGTGGCGTCAATGGTTCCGCCTGTAGCTAATAAATCATCGGTAATTAAAACACGCTGTCCCGGTTTGATCGCATCTTGGTGGATGGTTAAGACATCCTGGCCGTATTCCAATCCATAGCCCACTTTGATGGTTTCACGAGGTAGCTTTCCTTCTTTCCGCACTGGAGCAAATCCAACTCCTAATGAATAAGCGACCGGACATCCGATAATAAATCCGCGAGCTTCTGGCCCAACGATTATATCGATTTGTTTATCCTTCGCATAGGATACAATTTGGTCAGTGGCATATTTATATGCATCCCCATTATTCATTAATGGAGTTATATCTTTAAATACTATTCCTTCTTTTGGGTAATCCGGTACGATAGCTACAAATTGCGTTAAATCCATTGTTTAATTGCCTCCTCAAGATCAGCGGACTCCATCAAAATTTGATCAAACCATTTCTTTAATTCGTGGAAGGATGAATACAATAGGTCCTGTTCAAGCTGGTATTGTTTCATTTTGGTTTGATATGTGATTGAATCCGTTAAATCACGCTTCATTGGTTGATTGTTTAAAGTAATAAATCCATTATTTATTGTAACAAAATCCAGTTCATAAAACACCTTTGCTAAAAAAGAGATTGTTTCCTGCGACCAGCCCCGATGTTTTGCAATATCTTCACCATATCGTTTCAAGTCAATGGACCCTTTTTTCAAAAGCAATCCGTAAAACCATTTAAAATGCTCCCTGGTTGGTACGGTACTGAAAAAATCACTGGATTCCTTATAAAAATAAGCATAAATTCTGGCTGGTTGTTTTCCTTTTAATAAATGAAGGACGATTTCTTTAGAAAATGGGAAATCTGCCAGAATCATATTCGCCTTATCAACGTTAAGATCCCTTGCTTCATCAGGATGTTGAATAAGAATGGCATCATCTTGTAAATTGGCATTTATTTTATCATAATTGCCTTTATTAAAAAAAATAATCTTTCTATTATGGGACGGGACCACATTTATAATACTATTCAACCTCTTTTGTCCCCGAAAATCAAATAGCTGCCAAGATTGAACGGAAAGATCTTGGATAAATATTTGAGGTTTACGGATATTATTCCATTCATTGATGGATAATTCCCCGATTAATGAAACCTTCGAGACAGGAGAAATTTCTTCCACTAACGGTCCCAAACCAAAACCAATTCCATCAAGACTTGATTCATTTTCTTTCACCATTAACTTCAAGTGGTTCTGGTCACTGCCAATTTTTTTAATGGAAGTAATATCCACATTTTTAATTAACACCTTTGGCTTGGCATTATCCATCCCAAAAGGGGCAAGAAGATTCATTTCTTCCAGTGAGGATAAATCGATGTCCTCAAGATTCACTTCCTCGTCCAAATAAGTGATGGGGACGAAATCCTCTTCTGTCAAAAGGTCATCCGCCAAATTATTTAAACGATCGCGAAGCTCCGCAACATCTTCAAGTTTTAGTGTCATCCCCGCTGCCATAGGGTGTCCCCCGAAATGGGGCAACAATTCACGACAGGTCGATAAATTTTGGAAAAGATCAAATCCTGGAATACTACGCGCTGAGCCTTTGGCCAGACCCTTTTCTCGGTCATAGCTTAAGACAATGGTTGGCCGATAATACTTTTCAACCAATCTTGATGCAACGATCCCAATAACACCAGCATTCCAGCCCTCTTTTCCAATAACTAATACTTTATTGAAATTAAGAGGAAAATGGGTTTCTACCTCAGAGATGGCCTCTTCCGTAATGGTATTCACGATAGACTGCCTTTCCTTGTTATGCGCCTCCATTTCCTCTGCAAGCATGACTGCTTCATCCGGATCTTCTGAGAGAATTAACTGTACGGCCAAATCAGCATCAGCCAATCGGCCAACTGCATTAATCCTTGGCGCAAGTGAAAAGCCAACTGTTTCTTCATTAATGGAAGCAAGATTTACACCAGCTAATTTAAATAAAGCTTTTATACCCATATTGTTTGTTAATTTCAGTTTTTCGAGTCCCTTTTTGGCTATCAAGCGATTTTCACCTTTAAGCGGAACTAAATCGGCAATGGTGCCAATCACAGCAATCTCAAGCAAATGCTCCGGTACGCTGCCATATAAGGCATGAGCCAATTTAAAAGCTACTCCCACACCGGCAAGATCACGGAATGGATAAACACTGTCAGGCAACTTGGGATGGATGATTGCAAGTGCTTCCGGTAATTCAGGGCCTGGTTCATGATGGTCGGTAACAATTAAATCTAGACCCAGTTCTTTGGCAATTCCCGCTTCATGAATGGCGGCAATCCCCGTATCTACTGTTATGATCAGTTTAATTCCTTGCTCTGCAGCATGGCGAAAAGCAGGTTCATTTGGTCCGTATCCTTCTGTAAAACGGTTAGGAATATAAAAGTCAACATTTGCCCCTAGATCTCGGAGAGTGATCATTAATACCGAGGTACTGCTGACCCCATCGGCATCATAGTCCCCAAAGATTAAGATAGGCTCCTGTGTTTCAATTGCTTCACGAATTCGTTTAACTGCCACGTCCATTCCTTTCATTAAAAAAGGATCGTGGAACTCATCTTTTCCAAATAAAAAATACCGCGCAGAATCAACGGTATCTAATCCACGATTGACGAGCAGTGACGCGACAAGAGGTGTGATTTTCAACTCTTTTTGCAGCTTTTCAACTAATGTTTGATCAGAATCTCGAACAACCCATCTTGTTTTCGACTGTAGCATCTTTTATGTGTCACCTCTCAGACTTCTTATTATACAGGAGCTAAGACATGCTTTCAATCATAGATATGTTAAATACTTTTGAACAAAGAAAAGCGGAAGCACTTTTCAATGCACTTCCGCTGACTTTTTATACTTGTGGTTGGTCGCTATATTTTTTCTTTTCTTTAACGGTTTTAATAACGCCTTTCTTTTTAAGCTCTTTACACTTAAATACATACCATAAAGAACCTGCAATAAAGACTGAGGAATAAACACCCACGATTAATCCAACAAACAAGGCGATAGAGAAGTTACGAATAGATGGGCTTCCAAAAACCATCAAGCAAATAACCGTAATGAGAACTGTTAAAACCGTGTTAAACGAACGAGTTAACGTTTGGCGAATACTTACGTTGACGACATCCGCTATATCCTGAACCGTTTTCAGGCGTTTTTTCTTTTGCATATTTTCACGAACTCTATCGAAAGTAACAATCGTATCGTGATTTGAATATCCGATAATCGTTAAGATCGCAGCAATAAAGTTCAAATCAACTTCAAGTCTTGTAATACTAAATATGGCAATCATAAAGAAGGCATCGTGAAGGATTGCAGCAACGGCAGCGATAGCCATGTATGCTTCAAATCGAAGGGAAACATAAAGGATAATCCCGATTGAAGCAAACAATACTGCGAAAAATGCATTTTTCGCAAGTTCCTTTCCGACAGTTGGAGAAACAGTGCTGACGTTTGGCTCATAACCAAATTTCTTTTTGAAGTCCGATTTCAATTCAGCAATTTCTTTTTGGGAAAGTACACCAATCATTCTGACTGCACCAATTTGCTTTTTATCACCTGAGATGACAATATCATCAGGTGTTAAATGCTGCTCAGTAAAAGCATCTTTTACTTTTGAAGTAGTCAAAGGTGTTTTTGACTGAACCTCTACCCGGGTTCCACTTGAAAAATCAATACCCAAATTCATGCGGAAAATGGTGATGATTACAATCCCTACAACAAGTAAAACTCCCGAAAGCATAAAAATCTTATTCCTGACTTTAACAAAATCAAATCTATCAAATCTGGTAGGGAGGTTGATTGTATCAACATTCTCATTTATAGATCTAATTTGAGACTGACGTACTGAAAACCAGCCATGTTTATTTTTTAATAATCCACTGTGGACCCAAAGTCCTAACAAGAACCTTGCTCCGTAAACATTGGTGAGGAAGCTCATAAGAACACTCACAATCAACATCGTTGCAAATCCTTTTACAGAGCTGTTCCCATAGAAAAATAGCACACCAGCAGTTAGGATGGTAGTTAAGTTGGCATCAAATATGGCTGTAAAAGCATGTTGTTCGCCAGCTTGGAAGGCAGATTTAATGCTTTTCCCCACTTTAAGTTCTTCTCTAATCCGCTCATAAGTGATAATATTGGCATCTACAGCCATTCCGACCCCGAGTATAATCGCTGCAATTCCCGGCAAGGTGAGAACTCCATTCATCCAGTCAAATATTAATAAGACAAGAAAAATATAAATGGATAATGTGATGGTAGAAATAAAGCCTGGAAAACGGTAATAAAAAATCATAAACAGATAAATTAGAATTACCCCAATGATTCCTGCAAATACGGTGTCATGTAAAGCATTTTCTCCGAATTTTGCTCCAACAGAGGTAGAGTACACTTCTTTCAGCTTAACGGGCAATGACCCTGCCTTTAACAAAGAAGCTAACGTTTGGGCTTCTTTAACAGTGAAATTACCAACAATCGAAACGGTATTTTGATTAAAAACTTGATTTACAGTTGGTGCTGATAAATATTTAGGATCCTTTTTTGTCATTTCTGATTTAAAGGAATCCTTACCTTCTTTATAATCGAGCCAAATGACTAGAAGATTACTTCCATATGGTCTGCTAGAAATATCCTTCGTAACTTTTGCAAACTTATCGGCACTTTTTAAAGTTAATGAAACGCTAGGTTTTCCGTTTTCATCAAAAGTTTGCTTTGCTCCGCCCTGCTTTAAATCAGCTCCGTCCATCATAAGCTTGTCATTCACATCGCGGAAGCTTAGATTTGCCTGTGTGGATAGAATTTCGCGAGCTCTATTTTGGTCTTTAACACCTGCTAGTTGAACTCGAATGCGATTTTTGCCTTCAATCTGAATATTCGGCTCACTGACACCCAGAACATTAATCCGTTTATCGAGTGCCTCAGCCGTACTGGCTAATACATCCTTGTCAATTTTCTGACCCTTTTTCGCCGGTTGTACCTCATATAAAACCTCAAAACCGCCTTGGAGGTCTAGCCCAAGCTTAATATGATTTAAGATGTTCTTCGTCGTTGCTCCCATTGTGCTTCCAATTAATAGAACCACAAGAATAAAAGCAACAATTCTACTGCGCTTTACCATTATGTAGTTTTCCTCCTTAGTGCGCATGCATAGTACTGATACGAACAAGCCCTATACAACTATATTAAAAAGTCACTGCTTTCATTATGGAATAAGTAGGAATACCTGTCAATTTACAAAAAAATGAAATGACAATAGCAATTTCATTATTTCAATAACTCTTTAAGTTCATTTTCATCTTCAAATGAAAACTCGGTGGATTTATACGCTTCAATTGTGGCGTAATTGATATAGTCACTTACCTTAACGGATAGAATATCCTGAATCATTTCAAATAACTTTGGCTCATTTTTTACCTTTTTCCACTTTTTCCTAGTTAGATATTGCCAGAATTCTTCCGCTGATACAGAGTCGTACCCCAGCAAGGCAAACTCCTCTAGTTTACTCCAAATAGCTGGCTGCACTTGGGTACGAAAGTGATCAAATGTGTGACTAATATCCATTTTTACTGCTCCCTCTGGGTAACACCCCAAAATATGAAAGAATTTAAAAAGCTGTTAGTACTTGTCATGCTTTGTCCACCATGCTGCATATAGATAATTGTATATGAAATCGCCTATTTTGAGAAGGTGGGAAGGTGAATGTCGAAGTTTTTAAAGGGGACTTTTATCCTGTTAATCGCGGGATTAGTTACAAGAGTCCTTGGTTTTATTTATCGGATTGTCCTAGCACGCAGTATTGGTGAAGAAGGCGTTGGTTTATATATGATGGCCTATCCAACCTTTATTCTCGTTGTGACGATCACCCAATTAGGACTTCCAGTAGCTATTTCGAAAAATATTGCAGAAGCAGAGGCTAGGAAGGATTATGCAGAAATAAAAAAAATTCTGGTCGTTTCGTTAGCAACAACCATTCTCTTATCGATCATCATTACACCGGCCCTAATTCTCCTTGCCCCGATGCTATCCGAAACTTTATTTACGGATAAAAGAACGTATTATCCATTAGTTGCCATTGCACCTGCACTGCCCATTATTGCTATTTCATCCGTGTTAAGAGGTTATTTCCAGGGAAGACAAAACATGCGTCCCTCTGCCTTATCCCAGATCTTTGAACAAGTTGTCCGGATTACTCTGATTGCTGTCGTAACTAAAACCTTTTTGCCTTATGGAGTGGAATACGCAGCAGCCGCCGCCATGGGTGCATCAGTCTTAGGAGAGCTTGTTTCACTCATTTATCTTTTAACAACCTTTAAATTAAAAAAACGGTTTAAATTACGAAAGGACTTTTTCCAATTTGTCCATAAAGGAAAACGGACGTTTAACGATTTAATGAAGATTGCCTTGCCGACTTTAGGGAGCAGAATGATTGGCTCCGTTTCCTGGTTTTTTGAACCAATTGTAGTAGTCCATAGCTTAGCAATTGCCGGTGTGCTTGCTGTGGAAGCGACAAAACAATATGGGGCTCTAACTGGTTATGCGATGCCTCTGTTAATGCTGCCTTCGTTTGTCACTTTTTCCTTGGCAACGTCTTTAGTCCCGGCCATTAGTGAAGCCAATACACAAAAAAACTATAAATTAATCGAATATAGGCTTCAGCAAGCATTGAGACTGACCTTTTTAACAGGTGGACTTGCTGTGATTGTCCTATATGTATTAGCCGACCCGCTAATGCAATTGATGTACGGTTCAACGAAGGGGGCTTACTTTATCAGGCTGATGGCACCATTCTTTCTCTTTTATTACTATCAGGGTCCGCTGCAGGCTGTTTTACAAGCGTTAAACCTTGCGAGAGCAGCGATGATTAACAGTTTAATTGGTGCCGTGATTAAAACAGCAGTAATCTTTTTTCTCGCTTCTCAAGAATCATTTGGCATTACCGGAGCTGCCCTCGGAATCATTGTCGGCTTTGTCCTAGTCACAGTCTTGCATTTTGCCACCGTATTGAAAAAAATCACCTTTGCTATTTATGTACGGGATTATGCTAAAGGATTTTTAGTAATGGGAATCTCCGGTTGGCTTGGTTATTGGTTATTTGCCCATACATTATTACACGAATCATTGGCCATAAGAGTCCTTTCATCCTCCGGAGTTATGGGAATGTCTTATGTTATTCTATTGTACTTTTTTGGACTTATTAGGAGAGAAGAGCTCCAACGCATCCCATGGATCGGTAAATTATTATAAAAGACACGCAGATTTGCGTGTCTTTACTCTTCGTCCATCAAATCAATATAAAACTTCCCATTCTCATAGCTGCAAAAAGATATTTTTTTCAGATCACGGTAACCCCTTTTTTTCATTTCCTGACGTAGCCACAAATTTGTTTTATTGATCCGCTGTAAATTCTCTTCCTCTACAGTCCCATCGAGAATAAGTGGAATAGTGATGTCACCGCTTTTCGCTTCACTCGAATCACTGCCCTTTTGTTTTTCAATTACTGATAGACTTCCGGAAGATTCCAATATGGCAAACTCTACATCAGCAATACTGCGAATATCCTTTTCGCGAAGTTGCGTCAATAAATCGTCGAAGTTGTAACGTTGCTTCCGCATGGCTTCTTCGTCAATTTTTCCTCTGTTAATGATAATGCTCGGTTTACCGTCAACCAAGTCCCGAAATTTTTTACTTTTAAGTGAGATGATTGCCATGATAATTTGAACGGTCATTAACAAAACCATCGGTAAAACCGCCTGGAAAATTTTGACAGTCGGTCTTTCAATAGCAACAACAGCTAGCTCACCAATCATGATAAAAACGACCAGGTCAAGAATACTTAATTCTCCTATTTCTCTTTTACCCATTAATCGAAAAATGACAAGGATTAGGGCATAAAAAAATATTGTCCGAAAAATAATGGTGAGAAATTCCTCCAATTGTTGTCGCTCCTTTTTATAGCGTTCGCTTGTATTGTTCACAGATAACAGGAATTCATGAAAGGAATTATATCCCAAATTATTTAACAAAAAGATTCTACTTTTAATACTTGGTGAATACGCTTGTACTAGGAAGGAAACTATGGTCCGAGGCTAGACACCTATAGTTAGAAGGGTTAGTCAGCCTACAGGCAGTTAAAGGAGGAGAGGAAAAATCGAATCAAAAAGTTTTGGTACAGCAATTTTGTTTGGAATGATTTTCATTTTCGTATTTGCCGTCATCTGCAGCCTGATTTTTTCTTTAATACTAAGATATACATCCGTACAAGAATCATCGATACAATATATTACAACGGCATTGTCATTTGTTGGGCTGTTCGGCGGAGGATTTCTTTCTGGTGGAAAAAGAAAAGAGAAGGGCTGGCTTATTGGGGGAACAACAGGTCTTATTTACTCCTTAATTGTATTTTTAGCCCAATACCTAGGCTACGACCGCCTATTTGATGCAGAGCAATTGATTTATCATACTTGTTATACATTAATTGCGATGATGGGCGGAATTTTAGGAGTCAATCTTGCTTCAGGTAATTCTAGAACAGCATGAAAAGACAAGCGAAAAGCGCAAGCGCCCTGGTCAGCGGCGTATGGCCTGGAGTCTCTCCAACTGAGATAAAGGAAACACGAAGAGCCAAGTCACTACCTGAGTTAACATCCTGAGGCTTTGCGACGAGATGAACAGTCACTTCCTCGAATATGCTTTGGCGCAGGAGCAGGAGGCGATTCTATGTTGACTTATCGTAGGGCGGAGAGCGAAGGACACTAGCCGCTAGGGGGCTGGAGCTAGACAATAAAAAAGGAAGCCAACTTTTTTAGTTGGGCTTCCTTTTTATTATGCTTGTGTTTCTTTGCTTTGCTCCGTTACTTCACGGATAGCAGAGCGATCATACGTCAGGCGGCTTCCATCACCGCATTTAATGACAACCTTATTATCATCGATAGAATCGACAAAGCCATGTAATCCGCCAATGGTGACGATTTTATCACCTTTTTTAAGCTCGTTTTGCATTTGCGACACTGCTTTTTGGCGTTTTTGCTGTGGGCGAATTAATAAGAAATAGAACAACACAAACATTAAAATCAATGGTAGTAGTGTAGTTAAGTTACCCATTTGTATTTTCCCTCCTTTCAAAAATATCTATTAGAAATTTCTTGCGTTCGGCTTATTAAAACCGTAACGCTCAAAAAATTCTTCTCTGAAATCACCAAGCCTGTCTTCCATGATAGCTTGTCTGACTTTCTCCATTAATCTTAACAGAAAATAGAGATTATGGTAAGACGTTAAACGAATTCCAAACGTTTCATTACAATGAATTAAATGGCGGATGTATGCCCTGCTGTAATTTCGGCATGTGTAGCAATCACATTCGGGATCAAGTGGACCAAAATCACGCGCATATTGAGCATTTTTCACGACTAAACGCCCATTACTAGTCATTAATGTACCGTTACGGGCAATTCTAGTCGGCAATACGCAATCAAACATATCAATACCGCGAATTGCGCCATCAATTAATGAATCCGGAGAACCCACTCCCATCAAATATCGCGGTTTATGGGTTGGAAGCATCGGTGTTGTAAATTCAAGAACACGATTCATGACATCCTTTGGTTCCCCAACTGATAGTCCACCAACTGCGTAACCTGGGAAATCAAGTGAAACTAAATCATCTGCACTCTGTTTACGAAGCTCTTCGTATTCCCCGCCCTGGACAATTCCAAATAAGCCTTGATCTTCCGGTCGTTGATGGGCCTTTAAACAACGCTCTGCCCATCTTGATGTTCTCTCAACTGATTTTTTCATATATTCAAATGAGGCCGGATAAGGAGGGCATTCATCAAAAGCCATCATGATATCAGAACCAAGAGCGTTTTGGATTTCCATTGCTTTTTCCGGTGATAAAAATAGCTTTTCACCACTTAGGTGATGGCGGAAGTGAACTCCTTCTTCTTCAATCTTTCGGAACTCACTTAGACTGAATACCTGAAATCCGCCAGAATCCGTTAAAATGGCCCGATCCCAGTTCATGAATTTATGTAGGCCGCCCGCTTCTTTAATGATTTCATGTCCCGGACGTAGCCATAAATGATAGGTATTACTTAAGATAATACCTGCTCCCATTTCCTTTAAATCTTCAGGGGCCATTGTTTTAACGGTTGCCAATGTCCCCACAGGCATAAACGCCGGGGTATCAAACGAACCATGTGGAGTATGTACTTTCCCGAGCCTTGCTCCTGTCTGCTTACATGTTTTAATTAATTCATATCGAATTGCAGTCAACTTGTTTTCTCCTTCCTGATGAACGGATTAGATGATGAACATCGCATCCCCAAAACTAAAGAATCGGTAGCGTTCCTGTACAGCTGTTTTATAGACATGCAATACATTTTCTCTTCCCGCTAAGGCGCTAATCAGCATGATTAAAGTGGATTTGGGCAAATGAAAATTCGTAATCATACCATCAATCGCTTTAAATTCATAGCCTGGATAAATAAAAATATCGGTCCAGCCGCTTCCTTCGGTAAAGTTCCCATTATTGGCAGAAGCAATCGTTTCTAGCGTTCTCGTTGACGTTGTACCAACTGTAATAATTCTGCCACCCTTTTTCCTTACATCATTTAGCAGCCGGGCCGTCCTATCCGTAACCGTATAAAATTCAGAATGCATTTCATGTCCTTCAATATCATCTACATTAACCGGTCTAAACGTACCAAGGCCGACATGTAAGGTAATAAAGGCAATATGTACACCCTTTGCTTTCACCTCAGTTAGAAGTTCCTCTGTAAAATGCAGTCCTGCAGTTGGCGCAGCAGCAGAGCCAGGTTCCTTCGCGAAAACGGTTTGATAGCGGTCACGGTCATCCAACTGTTCTTTTATATAAGGTGGCAGCGGCATCTCACCAAGCNNGATCAAGCACCTCATAAAATATTCCATCATACTTAAACTCAAATATTCTTCCGCCATGTTCTTCTGTTCCGGTACACACTGCCTTTAGCAAACCATCACCAAATTCAATCTCAGTGCCTTCTTTGATTCTTTTGGCCGGTTTAACAAGTGTCTCCCATTGATCACCTTCCCGCTGTTTTAAAAGCAGGACTTCAATTTTTGCTCCGGTATCCTGTTTCACACCAAATAGGCGTGCCGGCAATACCTTCGTGTCATTTAACACAAGGCAATCCCCTTCACGCAAATATTCGGTAATATGTTTAAAAACTTCATGCTTTAATTCGCCTGTCTCTTTATTCAATATCATCAAGCGGCTGTCAGATCTATTGTTTAATGGAACTTGGGCGATTAATTCTTCTGGTAAATAAAAATCAAATAAATCTAATTTCATCTAATTACATCCTTACTTTATCTAAATCTGCCAATCAAATAGAAAATCAAAGACAACACAATACTAGCTATGATTGAAGTTACAATAGGGAAATAAAAAGTAGTATTCCCTTTTTTGATCACAATATCACCGGGTAATTTTCCAAGATGCAGCACCGGCATGAGCAACCCGATAAGAAAGATCACTCCCCCGACGATCATCAGGGTTTTAGATATGCCTGTCATGGCGCAGGTACCTCCAAGCCGAAATGATGATACACAGCCGTGGTTACGATTCTTCCGCGTGGTGTTCGCTGCAAGAATCCAATTTGTAACAAATACGGTTCATAAACATCTTCAATCGTTTCAGACTCTTCTCCAATGGAAGCAGCAATAGTATCAAGTCCAACAGGTCCTCCGCGGAATTTTTCAATAATCCCCTTAAGCAACTTATGATCGATATGATCTAATCCAAGTGGATCGACCTGCAGTAGTTCGAGTGCTTCCTTAGCGAGTAGAAGGTGAATCGTCCCATCCCCTTTTACCTGAGCAAAATCACGGACCCTGCGCAGCAAGCGATTGGCAATCCTCGGTGTCCCCCTTGATCGCCGGGCAATTTCTGCGGCAGATGGTCCATCTATTTCCGTTTCAAATAACTCGGCTGTTCGTTTGACGATGCTTTTTAGTTCATCCTCCTTATAATACTCGAGCCGGCCTAAAACTCCAAATCGATCCCTGAGTGGTGCAGATAAGGAACCTACTCTTGTGGTAGCTCCCACAAGCGTAAAAGGTGGCAAGTCAAGGCGAACAGAACGTGCACTTGGACCCTTCCCAATGACGATATCAAGACAAAAATCCTCCATCGCCGGGTACAATACCTCTTCAATCGATCTTGGAAGGCGGTGAATCTCGTCGATAAATAAGACATCACCCGGCTCAAGCGCAGTTAAGATAGCTGCCAAATCCCCCGGCCTTTCAATTGCAGGCCCGGATGTTGTCCGAATATTAACTCCCATTTCATTTGCAATGATCACTGCCAATGTAGTCTTCCCTAATCCAGGCGGACCATAAAGCAACACATGGTCCAAGGTTTCTTTCCTAAGCTTAGCCGCTTTAATAAAAACATCCAGGTTATGCTTCACCTGTTCTTGGCCAATATACTGCTTTAATGTTTGCGGTCTGAGACTTTGTTCAAAGCTCATTTCGCTCTCATTTACATCACTGGATATAATCCGGTCATCCATGTACCATCACCTATTTCAAAAGGCTCTGCAACGCCTTTTTAATATATTGATCCGTTGAAAGTTGTTCTTTTCTCAGTTCAGGAGTAATCTTTTTGATTTCCTTCTCTGAATAGCCCAATGCCTTTAATGCAAGGATGGCTTCTTCAAACGCAGTTTCGTTAGGTTGCGTATGTAAGGCTATTTGGTCCGCATTAAATAAATTTGGAAAATAGTCTGGAACAATATCTTGGAGTTTTCCTTTTAAATCAAGGATCATTTGCCGTGCTGTTTTTTTGCCGACACCAGGAAACTTAATCAAAAAGCTTTCATCTTCATTTTCAATAGCATGTACCACCTGCTGCACTTCACCCGAAGCAAGGATGGCCAATGCTCCTTTTGGTCCTATACCGGAAACATTCAAAAGTTTGGTAAACAATTTTTTCTCTTCCCTTGATTCAAACCCGTATAAGGCCATGACATCCTCACGCACATAATGATACGTAAAAACAGTAACCATTGTTCCCATTTTTCCTGAATAGATAAACGGATTGGGGGTTGAAATTTGGTAGCCAATCCCGTTGTTTTCAATGACGATATACTCCGGACCGACAAACTCGACGGTTCCTTTAATAAATTCAAACAATCCGATTCTCTCCTCATAACCGCTAAATCGAGCGTCATTAGCCTGACACTGTATTTCATTCTACCATACAATTTCATTGGTTTTAAGAAATAAGATTAGAAAACTCGCCGATTGGCGAGCCTTTAGGCGAAGACAGAGGAGTAGTTGCCCTTATGCCTGATAGGAAAGTTTTTACTTCCTATCGGCCAAAAGAAAAAAATCAGGCCGATTTATAGAGATCCCGGTCTGATTTTCGTTTATTATTCTTTTTTTATGGAATATGACTTAAAGGTTTCCAATACCTCAACATAGCGATCTTTCGTTTTAATTGGTATACCCTGCAACAATTGTTGCTGTGTGTTACTTTCTAACTTTTTCATGTCTAGTTGAAAAAAGGATTGAATAATTCTTAGCCGATCAGGTCGTCCATTAAAAATCGTGAGGACACCATCTTCGGTAATGCCAAAAAAGCCATTTGCTTTTAATAATGGGGAGATATCATCCTCTTGCTTTCTAAATACAAAAGTTTCACCATTAATATCTATAATTTGCCACTGATCATATTTTGCCCAGAAATTCTCCATAGACCAGCATGTTTCATGGACTACCTCCTGACTAATTTCACCATCTAGGTACATTCTTTCCAAGACGACCGTAAAGTGCTGAGGCTCTGTCTGTTTATGGCCATCCATTGAGGCTGCTAAGGCAGAGACATTCACGTTCAGTACCGCATAAATAGTAAAGCAACTCATCAAGATATAACGGATGTTCCTCAATAAATTGGACCTCATAACACTCACCTCTTTTAGTCAATTTGAACATGCCTTACAATCCTAGTTTAACCTTTATTTGTCTTTTTATCCGAATGGCCGTAAAAAAGAGGCAAAGCACATTGCTTTGCCTCTTCACTTACTGTGGCACCTCGTTATTGTGATTGCGGTCACGCCCTAATGAGCCCTCATCAGTAATAACCTGAACATTTTTGCCATTGGCATAAGGCTTTACCGCCTTCTCTATCGCCTGTTTTGTTTGTGAAGCTTTACGGTTATCAGCTAATTTCACCGATATCATTACGGTATTTCCGTAAGCGACTGACCTGATGCTTCGAACATTATCGACGGCCCTTACTTTATTTCTG
Organism: Bacillus sp. JJ1764; assembly: GCF_036962145.1. Lineage (NCBI taxonomy): Bacteria > Bacillati > Bacillota > Bacilli > Caryophanales > Bacillaceae > Bacillus > Bacillus sp. JJ1764. The sequence continues at coordinate 23,375 of NZ_JBALNY010000001.1, forward strand.
ATTTGATCCGTTATCGTTTCCTGGACTTTGGGTTCTGTTGCCGTTCCCATTGTACCGGTTCTTTTATTTAAATGTCCGTGGTAATTCATATCACTCGTGCTAAATCGGTTATCGCGCTGGAAAAAGTTGCGGTCCGTCTTCGCTAAAGGGGTAGTTGGATTTTTCGGATTCCCGTTTTCATCCCTGGTCTGAAGAAGCCTTCTTTTTTCCGAACGGGTTACTGCATCTTCGTCTCCCATAGTATGATCCATGATTTCTGTCATGGCCCCATCGTTATCTCTTAGCAATTCATGATGATTTGACGGGTGGTTTTCATTAGAATAATATCCTACCGGTCGTAATAGATTTTTACTGGAATCATTTACACCGGCAGTGTTACGGTTGTTATCGGAACAACCTGCTAATCCAAAAGATAGTAATGCCGCAAGAGGAATCAGCCACTGCTTCTTATTCAAGCGAAAAACCCCCTCTAATAACATCCTGAGCATCAATCACATGCTCATTAATAGGGTGTTTCGACAAGGGGATTTTCATACTTATTCAATCTGATCCAAAACCTTTTCAAAAAATTTCTTCCTACTGTAAAATTGGCCAACAGAAAGGTCTATCACCTGTTTTAATTTTATTTGATCACTATAGGTCTTCTCCCTGATTAACCGATTCCACTCTCGAAAAATATCCGCTGGATAAGCAAGAGCAACCATAAAGCTCCTGTCTTCACGATGTTTTTTAAATTGCGGATAATAAAACAGTTTATCAAGTGACCAATCTAAGTACGGTAAAATTCGATTGGCATATTGCAAATAATCAAATTCTGCAGGACCAATACTTACTAAATCAAAATCAATCAAATATAAATCACCTTTTCGATGACGGAGAAAATTGTGGTGAGCCACATCCCCATGGAGGATAACGGGAGGATTATTTGCAAAGCTATCCGGTATTTTTTCAAATTGATTTAGTGACCACTGAGCCCACGAGATCCATTCAGAAATAAAGGGCTCACTGATAAAATAGCGAAGAAACGGAAGATTATTTGCAAATATTTGCAGTCGTTCTTTCCATTTTCCAAGTAAATCTGCCTCAGAAAGTAAAGTCCGATAGCGGGAAGTACATTTTTCAGTAATCTGATGAAATTGTTCTATTATATCTAAACCATCCTGGCGATTTTTTTGAGTATGAAATGAAAAAGCTGTTTTATTTGAAGGAATATACTCGATGCAGCCAAAGTATATTCCTTCGAAAAAGAGATCTTCACCCATTGGTGGAGAAAGAAATTGATAAGTTTTGGAAAACCCTTCTTTTTTAAGAGTTGCCGTAAAAGCTTCTTGTAGTTTTAGTTTCTTGTTCGACTGGTATCCTTTAATTACATAGGTTTTACTGGTTGTTTTTAACAGAAAAACATTCCCATGTAGAGGTTTTATTTTGGTAATATCGATAAACTGAGATTTAAAATAAGAGAAGAGACGATCAAAATATGCATCGTCTCGTGCTTTTTTTATATTAGCTGCTTTCATCTTGATAACCCGGCATTCCAAATGTCGTGCCCATTGGTGCCATGCCATAAGGATTCATAAACGGTGGCTGGGCTACATTGGCAGGTCCAGTATAGGGGGCACTATAAACGGGCGGAGTTGGTGGGACAAAATTAACTGGTGCCTGGGCTGCAGGTGCGCCACATCCGCAGTCATTAAGAGCACCCGGTCCCATAGGCTGTCCTTGTGTCATTGCACCTGGCATTGCCATTTCAGGCGACTCCATTCCCATTGGTCCCATCATCCCCATTTGACCAGCCATTTGTGGGTATCCATACGGCTGTCCATAACCGCCAACCCCATACGGGTTCACCGCTCCCGGATTTCCATAAACCGTTTCAGGCATCGGCTGTCCATAACCTGCTGGCATTTGGCCGTATG
>NZ_JBALNY010000001.1:25511-31434 GCF_036962145.1 Bacillus sp. JJ1764
TGGGTCCATTTGCATTGGTTGCTGATATCCTGGCATTCCCATAGCAGCTCCAGGATTAACCGCTGGGCTCATTGCAGGCATTTGCGGCATGAACGACGATGACTCATCAAAATGATGCGGCATAAACGATGTACCGCCCATCGGTGCTACTGACCCAACTGGAGCGCCGCCCATTGGTACCGCCGCACCACCAACCATTCCAGGGGCCATCGGCATAGCCGGTGTTGCAGGAAATGGCAACGGTTGGACAGGGAAACCTCCAAATGGCGGACAAAATCCTGGTCCTGGCATAATCGGAGTAACTGGAACACAATAGTCCTGCTGTGGCTGTGGCATCTGCATTGGCATTTCAACAGGTGCTTCCATTTTTGGCGGTGGAGCAAAAATAGGATTTTCCTTCATAGGAATCGGGTTTTCCTTCATAGGAATTGGGATTTCCTTTTTAGGAACTTCTTTTACCTCCGGGAGGATATTAGCTGGTTTAGGCGGTAATTGTGGCTGTTCTACCTTCATTTGTTGCATATTCATCATATAGTAGTTATTAATATCGATTTCAGGGACTACTTGCAGAGGCATTTTTGGAGTATAAGGTGCTTTAGGTGCTTCTTTTACGATTGGCTGTTCCTTAATTGGCATTTCTTTGATTGGCATTTCTTTGATTGGCATTTCTTTGATGGGGATTGGTTTTTCCTTGGCAAACGGATGATCTGTCAGCGGAACTTCTTTTTTTATTCCTGGATTTGCCCCTTCCTTTTTTACTATTCCTCCTGAAGTTGGGACTTTTATTTTCATACCGGGCATAATCATATCAGGATTGCTGAGCTGTGAATTGAGTTTTTTCAGCTCTTCAAAGTTCACGCCGTACTTCTTGGCGATCTTCCAAAGAGTATCCCCTTTCTGTACGATATGGATCTTCACTCTGATTTCCCTCCTATGGCATAAGTCCATATAGTGTATGTGTGAATGGGCAAAATGCTAATATTCTTCTCCAAAACTTATGCATTTTTTTTGAAAAATATGATTAGCCATGGGTATAAGCAAAATTTATCCTTGAGGGGCGCGGTTTCTCATCGGTATAGAATCTTATATAGACAACTCTTTCCCAATTTCCAAACAAAAAAGACGCAACCATTTAAGCTGCATCTTTAGAAAATATTTAGGAATTGGCTAGCATCCGTTCTAATGCCAACTTGGCATCTTCGGCAATTTCGTTGCTAACTCTAATAATGTTGCGATTTTCAGGATCCCCCAATGTTTCGAGGCTCCAAACTAAATGCGGCAGATCAATGCGGTTCATCGTCAGACACGGACACATTTGTGGATTTAACGAAATAATGTGCTTATCAGGGTGCTGTTGGATAATTCGGTTGACCAGATTCATTTCGGTACCAATTGCCCAGGCTGAACCAGGCTCCGCTTTTTCAATTGTATTAATGATATAGCTAGTAGAACCAGCTTCATCGGCCAGCTCGACTACCTCGCGGCGACATTCCGGATGAACAATAATTTTCATATCTGGAAATTGAACCCGGGTGTCATGGACATTTTGCACCGTAAAATTTTCATGGACTGAGCAATGCCCTTTCCACAAAATGACTTTAATCTTAGAAATGTCCCCTTCATATATAAGTGTATCATTTATTGGGTTCCATACAGCCATTTCCTCTGGAGCAATTCCTAAATCAAATGACGTATTACGTCCTAAATGCTGGTCAGGTAAAAACAAGATTCTTTCTTTTTGCTCAAAAGCCCATTTTACCATTGTATGAGCATTGGATGAGGTAACAGTTGCCCCGCCATTTGCCCCAACAAATGCTTTGATCGCGGCGGTCGAGTTGACATAGGTTAATGGAAGAATGGTGTCTCCAAACATTTCGCCAAGCTTAGCCCAGGCACGCTCGGTCTGCTGCAGGTCGGCCATGTCCGCCATAGAGCATCCTGCCCGCATATCAGGAAGAAAAACAGTTTGATTCTGAGTCGTTAAAATATCAGCTGTTTCTGCCATAAAATGTACCCCGCAGAACACGATATATTCTGCCTCTGTGTTCTCAGCTGATAATTGTGCCAATCGCAGCGAATCCCCAGTGGCATCCGCAAATTGAATAACTTCATCTTTTTGATAATGATGCCCTGGTATAAATAACTTGGGACCCAGTTTATTTTTAATTTCCTTTACTCTATCTTCAAGTTCCGTACGTGACATTTGCTTATATTCTTCAGGAATTAGTTGATTTTTTTGCATAGAAGCTAAGATACTCATCTTACTCATCTCCTTTGTGCCAATGCACTTTTACGCTAATATCAAGGGCTTTATAGGAATGGGTTAAAAAGCCAAGAGAAATGTAATCCACATCGGTATCGCGATACTCAGCCAAATTACTTAACTGAATCCCACCGGAAGCTTCAGTGATGATTCCTGATGGTACCAGCTTGATAAACTCCTTGATTTCATCAGGTGTGCGATTATCGAACATGATGATATCAACTCCGGCATTTACCGCTTCTCTTACTTGTTCTGCTGTTTCAACCTCAACTTCTACCTTTACCATATGACCTAATTGGCTGCGGACTGCCTCAACAGCACGGCTAATTGTGCCAGCAAAAGAAATGTGGTTATCCTTAATCATGACTCCATCATATAAACCGAAGCGGTGGTTAAACCCTCCACCAGTTCGAACCGCATACTTCTCTAGCATCCGAAGCCCAGGTGTTGTTTTTCTTGTATCACAAATTTTCGTATGTGCACTGTTTAGTGTTTCTACTGCTTGACGAGTCAGCGTCGCAATGCCACTCATTCGTTGAACAAGGTTAAGAACCACTCGTTCCCCTTTTAATAGGTCTGAAATTTTCCCAGAAACGAGCGCCAGCTGCTGTCCTTTATGAATCACTTCTCCATCCTTAACCAGAACATTCGTATTGATATCTGGATTTAACAGGTGAAACCCGGTTTTCATTACTTCTTCCCCGCAAAATATCCCTTCATCCTTCGCAAGGAAGACAATTTCCCCATCGGTCTCCTCCGTAAAAATTAAATCGGTTGTAAGATCCTGTTCCCCTATATCTTCATTAAAAAAACTTTCAAGTTGAGAGCGCAATTTCAGTTTGTTCATGTGACTTCTCCTCATCCCGTCGTTTTTGATGAATCAGTGATTTTCCCAGCCAATTACAATCATCTTCCATTGGATAATCACTTCTATAATGCCCACCGCGGCTTTCTGTCCGCTTCAAAGCTGAATCAGTGATCAACATCGCCGTTTGCAGCATAAATGTCGTTGTGATTTCCTTTATCGTTAAAAAATCCAATTCGGAACGTTTTGGCAATGAAAACTGCTCCAGCCATTTTTTTTGAGTGGTTAAAGCGATCTCATTGCGAACAATTCCGACCCGATCCATCATCGACTCTTGTATTTGCTGGATTTCCGGAAGATTGATTTTTGCAGACTTTCGTTGCCCCTGTTCAATAAGATCATGACTAAAGAATGGCTCTGATGGTAACTCATTGATCCACTCCGCTAGTTTTTTTCCTTGATAAAGGCCTTCGAGCAAGGAATTACTTGCTAGTCGATTCGCTCCATGAAGCCCGGTACATGCAGTTTCGCCAATGGCATAAAGGCTTGGTAAAGTGGTTCTTCCAGTCAAATCTGTTTTAACCCCACCCATTAAGAAATGACTTCCCGGGGCAATCGGAATTTTCCCCTTCGATAAATCAAGCCCGTTTTCCTCACAATTCGCCGTAATTGATGGAAAGCGATTTTTAAAATCTTTAATGCTAGTAATATCTAAAAATACGTTTTTACCTTTTTTCAAATAGGTATAAATCGTCTGTGAGACGATGTGTCTAGGGGCAAGGTCTTTATAGGGATGAATTCCTTCCATGATTAGTGTGCCGTCGTCCGTAACTAACCTGGCACCTTCGCCTCGAACTGCTTCAGAGATTAATCCTTTTGTCTCCCCATTTATATATAAAAGTGTTGGATGAAATTGGATGAATTCCATATCAGCTATTTCTGCTCCTGCTTGATAAGCAAGTGCGATGCCATCCCCTGTTACGGTTGATGCGTTGGATGTATAACTGAATAATTGCCCACATCCACCAGTCGCTAATACAATATGGCTTGCAAAGTAGTGTTCAATCGATTCATCGGAATGTTTTACTTTTACGCCGATACAGCGGTTCTTGTCATGATTTAATATCAATTCATACGCGAATGCGTCTTCTTCAATGCTTATGTTATCTGCCAGACGATCTATTAAATAGTCTGTTACCTTTCGGCCGGTAGCATCACCGCCACCATGAACAATCCGATGTTCGCTATGAGCTCCTTCCATGCCCAATTGCAACTGACCGTGTGAATTACAGTCAAAAACATGGCCGCTTTGAGCAATTTCTCGAATTAGCTTGGGCGCCTCAAAAATAATTTGTTTGACCGAATCCGGGTGATTATGGTATCGACCTGCCTCTAAAGTATCTTCAAAATGTTTGGAAGGATGGTCGCTTGGACCTATTGCCGCAGCAATCCCGCCTTGAGCGAGGTAAGAATTGGAATTAGATAGTTGTGACTTTGTGAGAAGTCTCACATTTTTTTGCTTACTAATGTGGACAGCTAGTTGTAATGCCGCTACCCCACTGCCTACAATGATAACATCCGCATTTGTCATGGTATGACCCTCCTGGCTTAACAGGTGTCTTGACACTATATTTACACAGAATTAAACTAAAAACAAGTATAAAATAGTAATTGGAGGGGAATTATGATCTATTTTGATTTTGCAGCCACTACCCCCTTGGACCCTGAAGCTGCTGAAGTTTATGTGAAAGCGGCGACAGACTTTTTTGGTAATTCCAGCAGTCTTCATGATGTTGGCAGTCAGGCCACGACACTTTTAGAACATTGTCGAGCAGAATTGGCTTCTCTATTAGGCATTGATCCAACAAGTTTGTACTTTACAAGTGGAGGATCAGAAGGAAATTTTTTAGCGATCGAAGCATTGTTGTCTGCAAAAGAAAAAGCCGGAAAACATATTATTGCCGGTATAGCCGAGCATTCCTCCATATACGGGGTTTTGAATCGGCTTGAGAAAGAAGGCTTTGAAATCACATGGCTTCCGTTTACTTCAGATGGAATTATTGATTTGGACCAGCTTTTACGTGCCATCAGACCTGATACAGTCTTATTGTGTATTCAGCATGTAAACTCGGAAATTGGGACCATTCAGCCAATTGAAGAGATTGGTAGAGCCTGCAGAGAACACAAGATTTTATTTCATAGCGATTTCGTCCAATCCTTTGGAAAAATTGAAATCCGCCAATTTATTCCATTTTTAACCAGCTTTTCTTTTTCCGGACATAAAATATACGGGCCTAAAGGTGTGGGCGGAGTCTATATTCAGCCAGGGGTGGCTTGGCATTCATTTTTTCCGGGGACGTCTCACGAAAAGGGTCTGCGTCCAGGTACAATTAACGTTCCTGGCATTGCTGCTATGGCAACCGCCGCTCAGAAAATCGTTCAGAGCATCCCTGAGAATTTTTTGAAATTCCAGCAACTTAGAGAACAGTTCTTTAAAACACTCGAGCCGATTAAAGACCACATAGTGGTATATCAAGCTAGTGAAAATTCACAGCTTCCTCACATTATCGGCATGCGGATTATTGGAATCGAAGGCCAATGGATGATGCTGGAGTGTAATCGGCTAGGCTATGCAATCTCAACTGGCAGTGCTTGTTCAATGGGGCTTCAAGCACCTTCTAAAGCAGTTCAAGCCTTAGGCGTAGGAAATGATGCTGCAAAAGGATTCTTCCGGATTTCTTTTGGCCAACACACTACAACTGATGAGGTAGTAAGGCTCGCATCAGGAATTGTCAGGATCGTTGAAGAGTTTACGAAGTCGACTATTAAAAAAAAACAGGAAGTTATGTTAGAAT
>NZ_JBALNY010000010.1:0-3242 GCF_036962145.1 Bacillus sp. JJ1764
CTTTTTATATATACACTTAAATCTCTATTAACAAAAATAGATATAATATTTATATATAAATAAAAAACTAATAATGGCCAACATTGGAAAATAAATATTTGAACAAATTTTCTCCTAATTATTAATGCTAAACCGAACCAAACAAAAAACAAACCCCATCTAATATAATTTATAACGTAAGGCATTAAAAAGGTAAATATTCCATTGTTAAGCCAAGCTATTATAATTATTGCAAGAAATAAATGGAACATCTCAAAAGCTCTAGTTTTCTTATCAAATTGTCTAACTAAATTATTATACGTTTCCACTTAACTCCTCTCTTTCTTTTTTAGCTTTTAAAATAATTTTAATATAGAGAAGATTAATGTATTTAATCACACTCAATCTTTTGCAAAATTTCTTTCATGTCGCTATTTATATATGATTCATTAGATTCAACTTCTACTGAGTCACTCTTTTCAATTTTTATATTATCTACCAATAACTTTTGAATACCATGTTTTAAACCTTCTAAAATACTATCTTCGTTGTTATTTACTACAATTCCCCTTGGATATGAGTATAACATCTCTCTTGTTCCGCCAACATCTGTTGCGACAATTGTTTTACCTAAAATAACAGCTTCGTTTGTAACAAGACCCCAGGATTCAGTTCGAGATGGAACAACCACGATATCAGCATTTAAAAGATACGGATAAGGATTTGATTTCCTTCCTAATAGCTTTATTGAATCTTGTAATCCGTATTCCACAATCATAGATTTAATTACTTCTTCCATATCCCCATCTCCAATGAGATACCAAACAAAGTTTAAGTTTTCATCCAACAATTTTTTGCTAATATTTATTACACGATCTATTCCCTTTTCATATGCTATTCTTCCGACTGTAACTAACCGTAAATCATTTTCAATAAATCCTGTTGGTACTTCTAAAGACAATTTTTTTATTTTCTTAACATCTATCGGTAATCGAATTATTTCAACCGATATGTTCTTTTCCTTATAAAAACTTAAAAAACCAGATTTACATTCTTCTGAAACAGCAAAAATACTATCAAATTTAGTTAATATTTTATACGATAACTCATCTTTTAAATTAAATGTTTCCATAATGGTTTTATTATTATAAACTGTATGAAGCCATAGTATTTTCTTTTTACAACTTACTTGCCTATGAATCCAATTTAGATAAGAGGTAATAAGTGGTACATCGAAATAGAAAACTATAGAATAGTATTTTTCTAATTCCCCATATTTTTCTACTTTTCTTATCTTCAAATTTGCCCTTGAACTTTTGGTCTTATTAGACATTCGCTTAATCATTCTAAAGGGATGTTTTAAAAATTTTTTAGATCGTCCAATTTGGGTATCTATTTGTAACTTTCTATCAATTTTTCCTCCACAAACAACAGAAACTCCTTTAGGAATTTGATTCATCATATCTTCGTCATAAACTCCGGTAACAATCCACAATGTCACTTTAAATCCCATTTCAACAAGAAGATTTATCTGTGTTAATGCAGAGGTATTTGTCCCTCCAACAAGGAAATTATCATTGATGAAAAGTATATTTTTCAAAATTTAGACCTCATTTCAAATACCTATATCATTGATTAATATTATTTATTTTTTAGAGATTCCTCTTTTCAAGAACTCTATATAATAAATCTACTAATTTATTTGTTTGTGCACGTAAATTCTTATTTTTAATAAGAAATTGCCTTGCCCCTTTCCCCTTTATTTCCAACTCTTTAGGATTACGTTGCAATGTTTTTTCAAGAGCCTCTTTCCACCCAAGGACAGTTTCATTAGTTGTAATATAAACATGCTTAAAATATTCCTCATCCATTCCCTTTAGTTTTGTCATCAATACCGGGGTTCCTGATAGCATATATTCCATTGTTTTAGAAGGGAATGAATATTTAGTGTATTCATCACCGGAAAACCTTGGATTCACTAACAGTTGTGCACGTTTTTCATGTTCTACTACTTCTTCCCAACTCTTCATCCCAAAATACTTTATTCTTGAATCATTTTTAGCTTCACTAATTATTTCATTCGCTAAATCACCAGTCCCAAATAACCAAAGTTCTAATTCAGGATCTTTAATTTCTTTAAACGCATAAAGTAATTTATCAATCCCAAACTGTTTATGGAGTGTCCCAGCATACATAATCGCTTTTTCTCTTTTTAATGGCAATAAATCACTTGTACCATTTTCAATATCAGCAAAAGCTTCTATAATTTCATTTGGTTTATTTTTTGAATTTACAATTTCCCCTAAATACTTTGAGACGCACAAATATCCATCAAATTTATCATTTATAAATCTACTTAATTTTATATAAATAGGTATCAGATAACTTTTAATACCTGACTCTTTTGTGTATTTAAACATTAACTCCGGTAAATCATTGACAAATGTTACGGTTTTAAATCCAAATAATTTTGAAAGTAGAACTAATGGTAATGAAACAGGCATATACATTCCATATATTAATATTATTCGTTCTTTTTCCTTTTTATTTTTTAAATTCCATTTAATTACGGTTTGAACGGAGTCCATTAAATAACACACTTGTTTTAGACCTAACAAATTAATTGCCGGTAAATACGTAGTATATTTTCCATGAACTATTTTATCTTTTTTATTCTGTATAAAAAATTTTGTACTAATTGGATAATGTGCAATTGGTAAAACAGTTTTTATGTCTAAATCAACATCTGCTTCAATTAAACCTTTTAATAAAAGATTTTGAAATGATTGTGGAGCAGCTGAGGACTTGATTTTTGAGTTCTGATTGATCAAATGAAATGTTTCTGAACTACAAGCGGTTCCGAAATATAATATTTTCATAGATTACCTCCTCGTAGTTATTTTGATTTTAATAATGCAATTACTTTGCCAAAGCCGTTTGGTTCCATCTGCTTAGGCATATCACTTGGAGTATTATAGACTACTTCTCTACTAATAAATTGAAAAAGAATTTTAAATAGTTTATTAGATGAGTCATGTGAGAAAAAATATGCATTCTCATATCCCTTTAATATTTCTCTTGAAAATTGACAATCTGATGCTATTATTACTCCTTTGTGCATTTTAGCCTCCATCAAAGGTAGCCCAACAGTTTCGATAAAAGAGGGGAATATTAAAATAGAATTTGAATAATATTCAAAGACATCTTTTCTATCTAAAGTACCAACAAACTCAATTGGAAGAGAAAATTCACTTACTTCTTTA
>NZ_JBALNY010000010.1:3287-31588 GCF_036962145.1 Bacillus sp. JJ1764
CCTTTAAGAGTAAATATTACTTTATAATTATTTATATTATTATCTTTTAATTTTTTGCAAGCTTCGACTATAACACTATGGTTTTTATATATGAATTCACTTGCAGGATAAAAAAAAGTAGAAAAAGATTCTTTACTAGGTTTAAAAAATTTTGTAACTTGTATATTTAAGTTTGGAGGTACAACTTCCATTTTATTATTATTAACACCAGTCTTTTTAATGCAGGAACTTTTCATCCAATTTGTTTGAACAATTACTTTATTTGCCTTTTTTACTGATTTTAAAATATTTATTGCAACTATATTTTGGTAAACCCATAAAAGTCTATTTTCTTTAAATTTAAATTTATAATCTATAAAAGGTAAGCAATTATGAACATAAACTATTTGATTAATATTAGTATGTGGGATTATCACATTTTGAAAAGATATAATTTTATCAATCGAATATTTTTTTATTAGTCTAGGTGCTACAATATGATCAAAAAACAACCTATGGAACCAGCTTTTTTTTATCCAAGGAAACCTTAATACTTTTATATTTTTTTCTCCCTTTAGATAAGGTTTGCTAAGGACAAATGTCCAATTAATATTCTTATCAGGATGATTTTTAACCTCATAATAAAATTCATCTAAAATAGACAAGGCACCCACTGTTTCAGCTGGAACATTAAAAATCATTATCTCCATCAAATACTTATTCCTTCCCCCAGACAACCTTATTTACTATTTTGGTATAGCTTTGTATTATTTTTATTACTTTAACAGACACATTAGTTTCAATATAATCTGTAACCGGAGTCACTAATTCGTTATTTTCCCACATACTTCTGCATAATTCTACTGATTGCAGAACATCTTCTGTTTTAATTCCACCAAGGACTATTCCGCCCTTATCTAAAGCCTCCGGTCTTTCGGTTGATGTTCTAATTGAGACTGCAGGAAAACCTAAAATGGAAGCCTCTTCAGGAACTGTACCACTATCAGATAGTACACAAAAGGCATTTATTTGCAACTTATTATAGTCAAAAAAACCAAAAGGTTCTAAATTGCTTACAAGTGAATGGAATTTAAAATTTCTTTTTTCAATTATTTTTTTACTTCTTGGATGGGTAGAATAAATTACTGGTATTTTATATTTTTCAGCTATCGCATTAATTGCATTCATAAGCGAGAAGAAATTTTTCTCATTATCTATATTTTCTTCTCTATGTGCTGACACTATTATATATTTCCCTTTTTCTAATCCTAACCTTTCTAAGACATCACTAGTTTCAATTTTTTCTTTATATTTTTTTAATACTTCTGTCATCGGTGATCCAGTAACATAAATATGTTCTTTACGATAACCTTCTGATATTAAATATCTTCTAGCATGCTCTGTGTATGGAAGGTTAACATCCGAAATATGGTCTACAATTTTTCTATTAATCTCTTCAGGGAGGTTTTGGTCGAAGCACCTATTTCCTGCCTCCATATGGAAAATTGGCACTTTAAGTCTTTTAGCGGATATTGCAGATAGAGCGGAGTTTGTGTCGCCCAGAATTAGAAGTGCATCAGGTTTTTCTTTTTCTAATAGTGTATAGGATTTAGAAATAATATTACCCATTGTTTCACCCAAGGAATTTCCTACACTATTAAGATAATAATCAGGTTCTCGGATACCTAAATCCTCAAAAAATACCTGATTTAAAGTATAATCCCAGTTTTGACCAGTATGAACCAAAATGTGATTAAAATATTTATCCATTTTCTTAATAGTTTCACTAAGCCTAATTATTTCTGGCCTAGTACCTACTAATGTCATAACTTTAAGTTTGCTCATTTTATTACTCCTCTTAATAATTCATATTGTGGATATAGTTCTTTATGACTTTCTATCCATTCTTTCATTTCGATTATCATTTCTTCATATGATGGGATTATAAAATTAAAATCATTTCTAGTATTTACTAATGACTTNNGTTATTATTAGTGAATCATTTTTAAAATATTTATTAAATAACTTTAGTAATTCGTATTTAGTAATAGTTGAATTATTTACTAAATTGCATACACCAGTTAAGTTCTCTTTCACTGCTTGTTCCATTGCCTTTGCTAATGTAAGGGTGGTCACTCCAGTCCAAATAGCCTTGGTATAACCATTAATCTCTCTTTCTTGCTTCATAAACCAGTTAAATAGACCGATACCATCCTTTTTCATATCGGGACCAATTATTGAATTTCTAAAAGTAAGGTTTTTATTATTTTCAATTTCCCCTAAAGCTTTTGACCGATCATAGAATGATTCCCCATCTTTAAAAGAATTTTCACTATATCCACCTGTTTTCCCTGAAAAGACACAATCAGTACTCATTTGAATAACTTTTGTATTCATATTTCTTGTTATAAAACTTAAAAAATGTGGAAGGTAGCTATTTATAAACACAGCCTTATGTTTATTTTCCTCTGCGTCATTATTTAATATTCCGATACAATTAATTACTGCATCGAACTTCCCATTATTAATTGTATCTTCAATTAATTTTATATCATGTACGTCACCAATAATATTTTCGCAATAATTAAACGGTGTACGAGAAAATCCAAACACTTGGTGCCCTTGTTCTTTTAAATAGATGCAAATGGTATGTCCTGCCATCCCTGTTGCACCTAAAATGAGATATTTCATATTTTCATTAACTTCCCTTCATACTCTATTAATTCTTTCTGAATATAATCAAGGCTAAGAAGTTTTTCCTTAATCTGCTCAATATTTAATATCTCAGTATTATGAGAATTGTACTCGTCTGAATATGAAAGTAATTCGTTCCCTTCAACAAAATATTTGTCATAATTTAATTCTCTCTTATCCACTGGAACCCTAAAAAACCCGCCCATATCTTCTGCATTTATATTTTCTTCTTTAGTTAGTAGAGTTTCATATAGCTTTTCTCCGTGCCTTGTCCCTATAATTTTAATCTCATTATTTGCATTGAATAATTCCTTTATTGCCTTTGCTAAGTCGCCAATTGTTGAGGATGGCGATTTTTGAACCATAATATCTCCAGAATCTGCATTCTGGAATGCAAAGATAACAAGTTCTACCGCTTCTTCTAGGCTCATTAAAAAACGAGTCATATTAGGATCAGTAACAGTTAGTGGTTGTCCACTTTTAATCTGTTCTACAAATAATGGGATTACGGAACCGCGTGATGCCATTACATTACCATATCTCGTCCCACAGATCATTGTTCTATCTTTTGAAACTGTTCTTGATTTTGCAACAAAAACCTTTTCCATCATAGCTTTTGAAATCCCCATTGCATTAATAGGGTAAGCCGCCTTATCAGTTGAAAGACAAATAACTTTTTTTACGCCTTTTTCAATGGCCGCATTTAGAACATTTTCAGTTCCAATTACATTTGTTTTTACAGCCTCTAATGGAAAAAATTCACATGATGGAACTTGTTTTAATGCAGCAGCATGAAATACATAATCAACATCATACATAGCATTTCTTACACTTGAAATATCTCTAACGTCACCAATATAAAATTTAATTTTATCATTCTTATATTTTTTCCTCATATCATCTTGCTTTTTTTCATCACGGGAAAAAATACGAATTTCTCCAATATCGGTATTTAAGAATCTATCTAAAACAGCATTACCAAAAGAACCAGTACCACCAGTTATTAACAAAGTTTTATCCTTAAACATTTTTAACATCTCCATGTAAATGAATATTTGTAAGTAGCGTATTCAATCTATCATTATAAACACTTTTTGAAAATTTAAGGTCATAATATTTTCTAGCATTTTGCCCGTATAAATAATGTTTATCCTTTGTAGCAACAAACTTCAAAATGTTTCGTGCTAATTGTTTATGGTCTTCAGCAGAACAGCAGATACCACAATTAGCCTCATTAATAACAATTTGAGTTTCACCATCAATTGCTCCTAAAATTGGTTTCCCAGCAGCCATATAGGATTGAACTTTATTTGGTAAAGTATATGATATAATTTTATTTTTCTTCAAAGTGACTAAGAACGCATCCGCCATTTCATAAAACCTTGGCATACTAGATATTGGATGTTGACCATGAAAAGTAATATTTTTAAGTTTTAAATGAAATGCTAATTCTTCGCATTTTTCTCTTAAAGAACCATCCCCTACTATATGAAATTTTATTTTTTCCTCATTTCTTAGTTCATTAGCAGCAAATATAATAGTCTCTACACTCTGCATTTCACCAATATTCCCTGCAAATACCAAATTAGTAAACTCATTGTTTTCTTTTATTGGGATATTTTCAAATAAGGATTCTGCATAAACAGGTAGATGGATAATACGTTCTTTAATTTCTAAAGTATTAACAAAATATTCTTTAAAAAGCTTGGAACTAGTAAATATATAATCAGCACTTTTATAAATCCATTTACAAAACTTCAACAATAAGTTATATACTTTGCTTTCTGTCGAGATACCACCTGATACCATACTCTCAGGCCATAAATCATGACAATAAATAATTAATGGTTTTTTTGTAATTCTTTTTAAGAGGATACCGGGTATTGCCATCGTAACAGGGGAAAGTTGATAAACTAAAATTATGTCAAAATCCTTTTTAAGAAAAAATGCTTTTACCGTTGAACTAATAGCAAAACTCAAATAATTTACTGCTAATTTCTTTATTCCTTTTCCCCTTCCGAGTAGCCAAGAACGATATACATTAACCCCATTTATTTTTTCATTTCTATTTTTAAAGTATTTATACTTTTTATCTATTAAGCCACTTGGGTAATTTGGCAAACCGGTAAGAACTGTTACTTGATTCCCTTCTTTTGCTAATTCAAAGCAAATATCGTTTACCCTGAACTGCTCAGGGTAAAAATATTGGCAAATTACAAGGATTTTCATCGGTTTATTCCTTTTTTATCAAGGTATTCTTTAACTTCTTGTTTAACCCCTTCATTAAACCCTACTGGAAAGTATCCTATATCCCTTGAGGCATCTTCATAACTAAATACCTTATCTTCTTGCATTCTTAGAACCTGCTCAACAGAAATAATTGCATTTTTTGTCAATGAGTTATATACTTTAGCAGAAAAAACCGAAAACCATAAAGGTATTTTAATTATAATAGTCTTCCTATTAAGTGTTTCAGAAACACATTTAACTAAATCAAAATATTTAATTGGATCTTTTCCTGATAAGTTATATTCTTTATTTAATGTTTTTTGTTTATTAACTAGGGTATCATAATAAGCATTCCCTAAATCTTTAGCATGGACAGGCTGCATAAGGTTTTCTCCTTTGCCAAACATAGGGAAAAACTTGCGCCTATATAGGTAATCTACTAATTTATACATATTTCTATCTCTTGAAGAACCGTAAATCATAGTAGGTCTTAAAATTGTAATACCTATTTGATTACGTTTTTTAAGTATTCCTTCTTCTATTTTTATATATTCTTCTGAAGCACTCTTATATTTAGAATATCTACCAGTTGTATGGACAAGAATTGCCCATTTTACATTATTATGAATGGCAGCATCTATAATATTATTTGAGAAATGAATGGTAGAAATATGTAGGACAGTTTCAACCCCTACCATTGTTCTATTTAATAGATCCTTGTCCTCTAATTCACCATAGACCTTTTCTATGTTAAGACCTGATTTATCTAAAAAAGAGGTATCACTATTATGCCTCACTAAACATCTAATTTTCCCATCATACTTCTCTTTAATTAATCTCTCTAAAAACCATTTTCCAGTATGACCTGTTATTCCAGTAACATAAAGCATGCTTTTCCCCCCAAAACTTTATTTCAAAAATACTTTTAGGTATTTCCCTCTTTAACACCATCACTGGTTATTACATTAAATATCGTCTTAAAAAAAACTTTCAAATCAAAAATAAAGCTAATTTTTTTTGCATATTCCCCATCTAATTTTGACTTTAATTCAATTGGAATTTCATCTCTTCCATTTATTTGCGCCCATCCTGTTAATCCTGGAAGGATTTCATTTGCTCCATATTTATCTCTTTCTGCAATTAAATCAAACTGATTCCAGAGTGCTGGTCTTGGTCCAATAATACTCATTTCACCCTTCAAAATATTAATAATTTGCGGTAATTCATCTAAACTTGATTTTCTCAAGAATTTCCCTACTCTTGTAATATACTGTTCAGGGTTTTTTAATAGATGAGTAGGCATATCACTAGGTGTATCAATTTTCATTGTTCTAAATTTTAAAATTAAAAACTCCGTTTTATCTTTAGTAATTCTACGTTGCTTGAAAAAAATAGGTCCCTTTGAATCTAGCTTGATACATAAAATTAGTACCAGAAAAATAGGTGAAAGTATTATCATACTAATAAATGCAATAACTTTATCTAATATTTTTTTTATACAACTTCTGTAAATCACTACTATTCCCCTCAATCAGAAGATAAATTCCATTTAACTTTTTCTTCTTTAAATACATATATATTAGTAGAAACTTGTCATATCGCTTAAAGATACATGATCAATTTACTACGCTTACCATTGTTGAGAAATCATATTTGTTATTCGCCACTGCTAGTAACGTGTCATGCATTTCTGTTTGAGACATTTCCAATAGTTCTTCGATTAAAAGATTTAAAATAGAACTGTCAATAAGCTTTACTTTACCTACATGAATTTTCGGAAAAATTTGCTCTGGGTGAACTTCATTTTCATTTAGCAACTCTTCGTACATCTTCTCCCCAGGGCGTAGACCAGTGAAATGAATTCCAATCTCTTCTTCTGTAAAACCAGATAGTTTGATTAGGTTCTTTGCTAAGTCAACAATTTTTACCGGTTCTCCCATATCGAGAACAAAGATCTCTCCACCCCTGGCAAGGGCACCTGATTGAATCACTAACCTGGATGCTTCAGGGATGGTCATAAAATATCGAGTCATTTCCGGATCGGTAACCGTCACCGGTCCGCCGGCCTGGATTTGCTTTTTAAATAACGGAATGACACTTCCTCGGCTTCCCAAGACGTTTCCGAATCGTACAGCGACAAATTTTGTATGGCTATTTTGGGCTAAGCTCTGAATGACAAGTTCAGCAAAACGTTTAGTAGATCCCATGACATTCGTAGGATTTACTGCTTTATCGGAAGAGATTAACACAAACGTGTTCACTCCAAATGTGTCGGCTGCTTCGGCAACATTTCTAGTTCCGAAGATATTGTTCTTTACAGCCTCTCTTGGGTTGAATTCCATTAATGGTACATGTTTATGCGCA
This sequence comes from Bacillus sp. JJ1764, assembly GCF_036962145.1. Lineage (NCBI taxonomy): Bacteria > Bacillati > Bacillota > Bacilli > Caryophanales > Bacillaceae > Bacillus > Bacillus sp. JJ1764. The sequence continues at coordinate 10,554 of NZ_JBALNY010000010.1, forward strand.
GCCGCATGGTACACAACAGCTGGGCGATGCTGTTCCATGATTTCAAACATTCTGGCCCGATCCTGAATGTCGCCAATGACCGCGAAAATTTCAATTTTCCCTATGTATTTCTTACGTAGTTCCATTTCAATTAGGTAAATGCTGTTTTCACCATGTCCTACGAGTATTAGTTTTTGAGGATTGAATTTACAAATTTGCCGGCATATTTCCGAACCAATTGATCCACCAGCACCTGTGACCAGGATGGTTTTACCAGCAACATACTCGGAGATACGTTCCATATCAAGCTCCACGAGTTCCCTGCCCAATAAATCTTCAACCTGAACATCCCGAAATTCATTAACTGAAATCTTCCCAGTCATTAAATCTTCCAACATCGGAATCGTTTGAGTTTTTGCTTTCGTTTTGGTACATTCTGCAAATATCTTATTTAATTCTTTTTTTCCTAGAGAGGGAATCGCAATAATAATATTTTCTATTTTGTATTTCTCTACGATATCTGGGATTTGTCTGGAGTCACCGACAACTGGAATCCCCAAAACATCCAATTTGAATTTCTTCGGATCATCATCGATAAAGGCAACTGGTTTTAGCTCAATGTCGTGATTATGTAATAACTGACGCGCCACCATCGTTCCACCTGCTCCGGCTCCAACAATTAAAGTCTTCTTAATATCTTTTTTGTTATATACGAAATGATCACGGAATACTCTCCATGTAAATCTGGATCCTCCTATTAATAAAACGTGAAGCATCCAAGTAATCATTAATGCTCTTACATATATATTATGAAAAAACAGCTCTTGCATAATCGCAGCTACAGCAATGGTAAGAGATACTGCCTTAACAATAGTAGTTAACTCCCCCACACTCGCATATTCCCATGCCTTACTATAAAGCTTATAAATAAAGGAAAAAATATGGTGCCCAATTAGTAAGGTAATAACTGTTGCCAGTAACATTGGATTCTTAAAAATAACAAGTTCCGGACTTAACGTCCAATAACTCACATAAAACGCCGTAAACACAATAATAGAATCCAAACCTGCCAGCGTTGTTACCCTGTTTCTATAAGTCACAGCTTCCTTCCCCCTCATATTTTCTATAAACATTTTTCGTAAAACTAAATACTTTTTTAAAAAATAAATACCTAATGGAAATATAGGTTTAGTCTTTAAACCTATCCTCTATTAGATATTTATAGATGTTTGGTTTTAAATTAACTCTTGCACTATACCCTTTTTTGATTCTAATGTCATAGACAAAAAGACCTATTTTTCAGGTTGAAAAACCCTACTATTGTAGACAGAGGGGGATTTTCAATTTCGTATGGTTAAAAAAAGAGAAACTTTTTCTTTTTAGCAATTGGAGCTGGTATTTCTTTCATGATGTTACTTCCAGCAATTAATAATTCTGCGTTTTCCTCAAATAAGTAGACATAGTCTAAACCAAAATTTGAATCAATTAAGTCAAATGCTTCCGACATCTTGAATGTTCGATTATTCACATTGTGTGCATCTGAAGCAATAAAATGAGTTAAATTTGATTCGATTAATTGCTCTGAAAATGCCTTAATTTTTTTACCGAAATATCCACAGAGACTGGATGCTGTTACTTGCGTTAGTGCTCCTTTTTCTACAAAGCGGTATAACAATTCTGGGCGTTCAATTAGTTCTGAGTTTCGTTCTGGATGAACAATGATAGGTACTAATCCTTTTAACTGAACATCAAATAGAAGTTGTTCTGCGTATCTTGGAACATGATTCGATGGGAATTCAATAAATAGATACTGAGTACCATTTAATGTTTGGATTTCCTCGTGATCATAATCTGCGATGATTTCTCCATAAATCCGTGGCTCCTGGCCTGGCAGGATGGTTACACCAATTTTAGCTTCAGTTAAAGCCCGATTCAGCTGATTTACACTTTCCAAGATACTTTGTTTTCGATTATCATACTGACTATTTAAATGGGGAGTGGCAATTATGGTATGTATACCTTCCTTTGCTGCTTCCATAGCCATTGTTATACTATCTTCCAAGAATTGTGCTCCATCATCTATACCAGGTAATATATGACAATGAATATCTATCAAAGTTTGCCACTCCTTTCACAAAGATTTGTATACAATCAATTAATTTCCATAATAATAGTAGTAATTTGTGTTTTCGAGTTTCTTATTATTTAAAACCACGCCAAGTAGTTTGCTTTGTGCTGAATCTAACAAATCTTTAGCTTTTAGTAATTGCTCTTTTTCTGTTTTTCCACTTGATACCACTAACACGGTACCATCACATTTATTAGCAAGAAGCTGTGCATCTGTCACTGCTAATACTGGAGGGGTGTCAAATAGTATGACATCAAATAAGTCACGCGCTTCCCTAAAGAAGGCATCCATTGCTCTTGAGCTAATCAGCTCGGACGGATTCGGAGGAATAGGTCCACTCGGTAACACAAAGAGATTATTTTCTGTTATTCCTGTCATTGCATCTATTAAAGTCATTTGTCTTGTTAACACACTGGTTAAACCATGAACATTCGTTAAATTAAATGTGTAGTGAACCGTTGGTTTACGCATATCTGCATCAACTAGTAAAACTTTCTTACCCTGTTGTGCAAACACAACAGCCAAGTTTGCTACGGTAGTAGATTTACCCTCCGATGGACCAGATGAAGTGACCATTAATGTTTGTATATCATTATCAACGGATGAAAATTGAATGTTTGTTCTGATGGTACGGTATTGTTCCGAAATGGGAGATTTGGAATCAAGGCTGGCAATCAATGTCCTTCGATTGTTTGATACTCTCTTATTATTTTTCTTAGGAGCCAATGGTCTCACCTCGCATTCCCTTAGTACTTCTTTCTGATCTAAGTTTCTTGCTGTTTCGCTTTAATGTTGCCTCATCCATAGTCGCAATAACACCTAGAACAGGAACACCAATTAATTTTTCTATATCCTGCTCACTTTTAATAGTGTTGTCCAAATATTCTAATAAGAATGCCAAACCGACTCCGACCATAAGGCCAACTACCAATGCAATGGCAATGTTTAACAATGGTCTTGGTTTGATTGGAGCGGCACTGTCCTCTACTTCTGCTTTTGTTAGAATTTTTACGTTATCGACACTCATAATTTTTACGATTTCTGTTTTGAATACTGAAGCAGTTTTATTAGCAATTTTCGCTGCCATTGCAGGATTAGGATCTTGTACAGATACATTCACCACTTGCGAATCTTTTTCATTTGCAACTGTAATTTTCTCTGTTAATTCTTTCACAGTCATATCCAAATTCAATTCATCAATAACCGTTTCTAGTATGGCAGGACTTTTAATGATGACGTTATAGGTATTAATTAATTGAAGGTTTGTTTGAACTTCGTTGTAGTTATAAACTGACTCGTCCTGTTTAGATTGGTTCACCAGCAATTGAGTGGATGCCTGATAAATTGGCGTAAGAAAAAAGTAACTGATGATTCCACTTATTAATACAGCGATAAAAGTTATGCTAACGATTAATCGTAATCTTTTCTTTAAGGTTTGCAATAATTCTACTAAACTTATCGTTTCTTCCATGATGTCCTCCCAGTTTTTATCCAGTAAAATTGAAACTTATGGTATTATATCATATTTAGTGGTAAATCCGACACATTTTCGTAAAATTTTCCTTTTTTATTCAAACTTTTTCCTATTACCATGAATTATGAGGGAAATCATCAAAATTGGAATATTTTATACACCATTTTTGCTATAATAGTTGTGCGATATTATTTGGAGGTTCTTCCATGAAAACTTTTTTTACGTATATTCTAGGACTTATTACAATAGGCGTATTAATTTACGGCCATTCCTATTGGAATCAAAAAATTGAAGCTGCGCCTAAGAGGGATTCTTCTGCTGTTACGAAACAAGATATTCAGGAAAGTGGGGCTAATTCCAGTAATTTACTCGCTTTTTCAAAGAATTGGCCGGCCGATTCCATTGAAGGGTTTAAACAGGCTATGGCAGAAAAACGTCCATTTAAAATACTGTTTGTTGGTTCTCCTGCGATTGGGTCAGAAACAGATGGTGCCTATCCGATCATTAAGAATAAATTACTGGAAACTTACGGTGAGAAGAATATACAGGTTGGAATCAAAACCTTTAACAGCACTTCCACTCAATTACTTCATAGTCCGGGGATGGAGGAAGTGATCAGAGAAAAAGCGGATTTAGTAGTCTTAGAGCCGTTTATTTTGTTGAATAATGGAAAAATTTTAATTGGGGATACATTAAAGAACGTTACCCAAATGATGAATGACATTAAGGCTGGTAATCCGAAGATGACCTTTATTCTGCAGCCATCATTCCCGCTTTATAAGGCTAAAAATTATCCAACTCAAGTAGGCGAATTGAAGAAATTCGCCGAGTCGAATCAGATTCCTTATTTAGATCACTGGGCCGAATGGCCTAATTCTAATACTAGCGAATTTAAAAATTACTTACTGCCAGATCATAGTGCACCAAGTGAGAAAGGGAATCGCATATGGAGTGAGTATTTAATAAACTTTTTCATTAGTCATGATTAAAAATGGCTGCCGGAATTAGCCCGGCAGCCTTATTTTAATTCTCAACCTTAATATTACCCTTAGTTCCATCTTTATAAACAATCGTATAAAGCGTGTAAGTCGAATATTCCTTTACAGAATAAGTTTTAACTCCTACCTTCGTACTCAAATTCATTATAGATTTGTATTCTGTGTTGGCTCCGCTGTTGGTGAAACGCAGTTGAGAAATGGGATCTTTATTATTAAATTTTAAGGATTCCCAGCCGGCAATTGGGTTAGTGGAGCCTTTGTATTGTTTAAAACTTACTTTAGGTGTTAGCTGGATGAATTCTAACTGCCGGCTTTCTATTGTGCTTTTCAAATTAAAGGTGGTGTTCTTGCTATTTCCTATTTGGACATCCTTACCGATGTTAAATATTTCTGTGTATGTATGCTTCGTAGCCGATTGCATTGTATCACGGATTAGGATGCTATTTTTACTTTTCAAATAGATGATGGTTCGTTTAACCTTTACGCCTGGATATAAATCGTGGCCGCCAACAATGTAGCTGTAGTATCCAGCTGATTTAGACTTTAATATTCGCGACTTATTGATTTGGGTTTTAGTAAGTGCATATGTTGTATTGTCGACAACGATGGCGTTATGGGCCATAGCACTTCTAAAATATTTGCGGTAAGCATCCGTTTCTACATAGTTATATTTTCCTGAATCGACGAAAAAGTCCGTCTTTCCGTATGTTAGTACAAAAGATAAATCATCCGCATGTTTATGAACATTCGAATGGTAGGCAGCTGTAAATAAAAGATACACTGGAATAGATTTATTCCACCCGTTTCGCAAAATGCCCACGCCTCCGTCAGGAAAAACAGCATCATCATCCGGCTTCACTCCTTGTGCTCCTTTCGAAAGCACATACTGGAGTTTTGGACTTGTATAATCATTTGGATTAAGGCTATAGAGATCTCCCGGTTCTGAATCACCTAAGATTGGTAAGGTTCCATCCGGTTTCATTAAATAGGCTAAGTAATCCTCCATTAGGATTACTTTATTTTTTAACGCGGAATTCGTCTGGCTAAATTGACCAATAAAGTCAGTAATCCCTTTAAATAAATTTAAGATAATCACATGGTAACTAGGGCTATGCTCTTTGTGGACGCCACTGGCAGAAACATCATTGTCCACATGAATCAAAAGACGTGTCATGGCCTTATCGTACCAAAACTGACTTTTCTCCATGTCCGGGAAAAGTAATGCCAGCTCGATCAAGGAACGATCTTGAAATATTCCATGATTATTTCCTTTTGAATAATATTGATCATCCGCTAGGAATTCGCCGTGCTTTTCCAGTAAATCCATTAATTGATCAGCGAAGGCCTGATCATATATCGTAGAGTTTTTATAGTATTCCCAGAAATAAACGATATTGGTCACCCGATTGGCAGTACTATGATCATCCCATGCAGATGGGCTTGCCTGGTTGGCTGGAGAAGGATTGGCTTTCATCCAACTGTCGATTAACCACTTGGATTTTTCCAAGTATTCCTGTTTTGGATTCAACTCGTAAGCGTTCATTAAATAACCAACCATATCTAAACTATGAAAGTAAAAACACCAGGTTGCGTTATTAAATGGATCCTCTTTCCAAGTTATTTTCCCGCTAATTGGGTAAACTGGAAAGATGCTATTAACATAATACTGGTTATTAACTATTTGATCTGCTATTTTAATAGAATTTTTATTTGGTTCTATCCGCTTAAAGATTTTTAGTTCTTGGCCCGCCACATCCTGCTTAATGGTTGATGTTGCAGCAAACACAGGCTGTATTGGTTGCCAAAACAGAAGAATGGAACCGATCATCCAAACTCCTAATGCGCCTTTCAGAAAACGGGCTTTCTTGATCCTCCCCACTACTCTCTCCCCTTTTTATGTATTCAACCTTTTCATTCTATCATATTTGTTTTTTAATATAATAAAAAGCGGAAATAACTAAGGGCTGCCGGTGATTCTCCAGCAGCCCTATTACTATATAATATTTACCCAATAAGTAAATGCTTTAACTCTTCTTTTAAATCTTTTATTAATTCGTCCAGTGTCAGTTCTGATTCATTCTGACCTTTTAGATAGGCCTTTCTTACAATCTCAGAGAATTCTACCTGATCAGCATGCATATTCGTATCTTGCTCGTTCAATTCGACACCCTTCCCTCTGAATTATTCATATTCATCTATTTTACTAGAAAGTTGTCGAATTGTAAACGAATTACCAGTTAACAATGTTGGTAGATTATGGACGTTGTTGACATTATTTATTCAGAGTTTAGTAGGCTCCCAGTTCCCTGCTTGGTGAAGTGTAGTGATTGTTCTTGAGAATCAATTTTAGCCTTCTGGTATCTCCTGTCAGAAATGGACCTTTTATAATATCCGCAACGTTACCTTGTGCATTAATGGATCCTTTGTACGTATCAGGAGCCATAATAAAGGTTTCGAGAGCACTGCCTCCTAAACTTTGATAGGTATTGTCCATTACCTTGGCTCGATTTCCATAGGAGACGGCAATAAATCCGTAGCTATCCCCTTTTAATAGATTTCGAGTAACCGTAATATCTTTACCCCGAATTAAAAATCCATAATTGAAGTTTTCTACGTAATTGTTTTCGAAAGTGATATATTCTGCCGTTGAATGGGTCCCAAATCCGCTGTTGCCGCTTGCTAGTGTTCCCTTTTTATACCCATACGACCTGCAATTTCTCACCACTCCAAATCTAGAAGGAGTACTACCGGAGAAGTCGACTCCCCGTCTGACTTTTTCAAAAGTACTGTTTTCTATCAGAGTGCCTGTCCCTCCATAATCCTGTATTCCGTACCCTTTTTTAATATCTTTCGTGGTACCTAATTCTACATGAGAATGGATAACTTTTGTTTTGAAAGTGGTATTTAAGAGAATTCCAATATCTTTTGAATTTTCTACAGAGACATTGGTGAATGTTGCATCAGTCGTATAGTTGATCCTCATCATAATGGTTTGGTACGGCTTGGGATGGGCAAATGTTATATTCTCCATTTTCAGCGATACATTGGGATAAATGGTAGCTGACACATTTTCCCCATACCCAACCTTATAGTTTTCTACGATAGGGGAGTCTAAATAAACCCTTCTCCCAAAAACTCTCGTCACTTGGTGCAGTTCACCCTTCTTCAGATATCCCCTATCGTCCCAGTACCATAACTTGCTGGAGGTTAAGTGAATTAATGAGCCAGGCTTGATCCCTTTTGTGTCTGCCAAAACGACAAAAGGCTGCTGGGAGGTGATGTTTTGGACCACGTTTGTACTCACTATTGGTTTGTTATCAAAAATAAACGCACTAGCCTTTCCTTTTTGGACTATTTTCGCCGGATCACTCTGATCCGTCCTAATTTTAAGTGAATGACTGGCTTGTAGGGGTTTATCAATTATGTAGGTCGCCCCGCTTTTAAGCACAAGTTCTTTTCCGCTATCTAAGGCTTTTTGCATGGCTTCGGTATCAGGCTTCTGGTCAAATCCATTTGCCCCATATTGCTCGGGTGTCTGGATGGGAGATTTCATTTGGGCAGGTGTATTCTTTTGGGATGTTGCTGCTCTTTGGGCAATCGGTTTATCATCAGCTGAGCTGAAAAAATGGAGTTTTAAGGAGATGAGGGAAATGAATGTAATCATACTGATCAAAAGAATCCTCTTTCTCCTCTTTCTCTTACGTTTATGACGGGTTTCTCTTAACATCAACACTCACTCCTTTTCCATTTATTATGATGGGAAATATAAAGGCATGAGTGATATCTCATGCCTTTGTCATTTTATAATTATTTTTTTGATTCTGCAATTGTTAAGGTATTCCTATTTAAATCAAAGATATATTCATATTGTTTTGTTAGAATATAGATCTTCTTTTTATCTTTACTGATTAAGGTGGCTTTATTTGTTATTTCCTCTAGGTTGGTTTCTTCAGGAATAAACTCATTCACCACAATGCGGTCCGATAATTGCTGATGATTGATTCTGTATTTAACCTTATCATAGATTATATACGTATTACCTAGGCCATCCTCTTCTTCGCCTGTTTTATATTTAATCTTGGCTTCAATTCTTGATTTTTCGCTTCCCAGAAAGGCCAGATAATATTGATAGGAGTTCCTAAATGAATTAGGTAAAGCATTTAATGAACCAGCAAGAGTAAAATCTTGTTGCGTTAAAGAGGGAGTCTGAATATGCACGCTTTCCTGCTGAATAAATCCCTTTTTACCTCTACTGGTAATTTCATAGGCGTTTCCTATTTTCCTTTTAATCATTACCTTATTCAAAAAGTTTAATGAGGAGAGCTTACTGTTTAGTTTTGCTGTTTTAAAAACAGGTGCGTGATCTTCTACTATATAACCTGTCTTATTGATGGCTTGTCCTATTGAGCTGGATTTAAGTTCACTCTTACTGAGCATTTTGCTGTTTGCTTTATTGATATCTAACTTGTCTATTCCCTTTACTGGCGTGTTGTTGTTAAACAACACAAGCATAGCACTGAAAAAGAATAGAACCAGCAATACTCCCATTTCCCAATAGACCGATTTTTGACTTTGTCTTTCGTTCCTTTTTCTTCTTCTTCTCGAAGAAGTTGACTCCCCTTCTGCCTGACGCCCCGCCATCTTTTCTTTCTTGTAAGCTGCTTTTTCTGCTTCACTAAGGGCATTGAAATACTTGATAAATTCATTGTATTTGGCTAAGACCTCACTGGTATCTCCGAATTCTACCATTTCTCCGTAATGAATCCACATGGTCTTATCACAAAAGGTACGAATTTGCGAAATGGAATGACTGATAAAGAAGATGGTTTTGCCCTCAGCCTTAAATTCATTCATTTTCGTTATACACTTTTCATAAAAGGTTTGATCGCCAACTGATAATGCTTCATCGACCACCATAATGTCGGGATTGGTATGGGCGGAGATGGCAAAGCCTAGTCTCGACTTCATCCCGCTTGAGTATGATTTAACAGGTTGATTGATAAAATCGCCAATATCCGCAAATTCAATAATTTTAGGAGTCAGCTGTTTAATTTCCTCTTTTCTCATACCGTGCATGAGACATTTTAATTCAATATTTTCCATTCCGGTCAAATTATTATTCAACCCCACAGAAATGGCGATAAGAGAGGTTTCTCCGTTCACCTCTAATTCACCAGATGTCGGAGGAATCACCTGTGCTAGAACATTGGATAAGGTTGATTTCCCCGACCCATTTATTCCAATCACACCAATGGTTTCTCCTTCATTTACAGTAAACGATATATTTTTAAGGGCATAAAAGCCTCTATTGGTCTTTTTCGTACCCAATAATTCGAATATAGTATCAAGTTTCTTCTGTTGCAGTGTATATTTTTTTGATACATTTTTAAATATCACTTTTGGCCGTGCACACATGTAGAAGCCTCCGGTCTAAATATAATCCACAAAATGTTTTCGAAAACGAATATGAATCAATGACCCAATATATAAAAGCAATAACGTTGTAATCCAGAAGTAGCTCATATAGATCCAATCATGAAAGAACCATTGTTTGTTTAAGAAAGTATCTCTAAATCCTTCAATTAAATAAAAAAATGGATTTAATTTTAATAATTTCACATAAGCAGGATTCAATTTATCCATATTCCATAAGATTGGTAGGAGATATAACATCATTCTCATTACAGACTGTAAGAGGATTTGAAAGTCTCTGAAAAGGGTAGCAATGGTTGAAAACAGTAAAGAAATGGCATATAAAAACATAAGCATACAAATAAAATAGTAAGGAAGTTGTAAAACATAAATCCCAGGATTAACCCCATATATAAACAGAATGAAAAATAGAATGATAATCATGACAATAAAGTTTAAGGCATTGCTGATAATGGTGATAAGCGGTAACACACTTACGGGAAATTTCATCTTTGCCACTAAACTTACTTTCGTATAGACACTGTTGGATGCTTTGATGACAGATGGGCTGATAAAAAACCAGGGAATGAGGCCAACTAGCATCCAGATTAAGTATGGTACACCATTTACTGGGTGCCCGTGACGAATTCCAATACCAAAAACAAACCAATAGATCATAATTTGAATAATAGGTGTTAAAAATTGCCAAAGACTTCCGAGGTAGTGCGCTTGATATTTACCTTTTATTTCATAATTTGCCAAGCGGAATATTAAATGCAAATTCGCTATTTGTTCTTTTAGAATCTCAATGACAGCTTTCATTCACTAACTTCCTTTATGAATTTACTTAAAAAGTCTATAATTAATCACAGTTATACATTATATCATAATAAGTATCCCTTAAAAGTGGTTTTTTATTGTCTACATATTTTTCCAGAGGCATTTTGATTTACATGTAATTAATTGTATACTTATTTTATCAACCATTTTACACCCTCTTAGAGAAAGGAACGTTTCGGTGGAACAATATCAAAAAGTAATAGTCCCTTTTGAAGAATTAACAGAAACTATAATCCCTTTAAATGAACCAATTATTCTTTCCGTTGAGAAAAATGAGGTTATGTTTGAGTTTCTTTTGAAACGTAAAGAAGGGAAAGAAAACATGATTATTTTTGGTTCAGGGGCATATGATTCTACTAAATTTACCCCGCCCGTGTTCCAAAGACATTCATGGATGGATCATTTTGAAGAATCGGTGATCTATTTTAATGACCCTACTCTGTATCTAGGGAAAATAAATATCGGCTGGGGTTTTGGAAATGCCGACCGTCATTATTTGAAAGAGATCTCAGAGATACTAAAAATAATCCTAGAACTTTGTCATATACAACATAAAGATGTTTTATTTTACGGCAGTTCTGCAGGTGGATTTATGTCTTTGTTATTAGCTGGGTTTATAAAGGAATCCAAAGCACTGGTCAACAATCCACAAACGATGGTTCACCATTATTATACAGGCCATGTAAACAAATTATTTACTAATGCCATGCCTGAATTTACAAGAGATGACATCATCAAACAATATCCTGCAAGATTAAATTTACTAGAATTTTACAAGACCATCAAATATGTTCCGGAAATATATTATCTGCAAAACCTGGCTTGTGAACATGACATGGAAAAGCATTTGACCCCATTTTTCATGGGTCTTAAAGAATTGAATGAATCCTATGATTATAAACGGATTCAGCTCAACTTGTATTATGATAAAGAAAGGGACCATAATCCTCTGGATATGGATGAAACGGTCTCGTATATTCAACAATTTATCCATTCATAATCGGTCAAACCTTTTATAAAACAAGCCCTTTCTATCGTGGAAAGGGCTTGTTCCTTTTTACCTATTGGACAAATTCTCTTTTGATTTGTTCAAAATCCTTAGCTGCACTTAGTTCTTTAAAGCGGATGACTTCTTCACTTTCAGGAGTAAATTCATCACGATAAAAATCAAAGATTTCTGTCAGAAGCTTGATGGATTCCATTGCTTGTTCGTTTGAAACATACTTCAGCTTTTCTAGGTACCAGCCTTTGAAATAGTAGTCAAATCGATGGTCAATGTATTCCTGCAGCAGCCCGTAGTTTCTTAAAATAGGTACTCGGGATTTTTCAAGCAGATAGTATTTTTCAAAGAATCTTTTTGACACAGAATTCACTGTCGATCCCGCAACGGCTGCATAATAAATATGGATTGGTAAATCAATGGTCTTTGTCTTTTTAGAGTTGAGCAACAGTTCTTGGAAGAATAATGTGTCTTGTCCTGCTGCTCCTTCTACCATTTTCAATCCGTGGTCACCAATGATTTCACGCTTACAGATTAATGCTTGAATACTCATCGCCTTGAACTGACTTCTAACCAGATAGTCTTTGACATCCTTTGTGATCACATCACTGCCGTAATAATAAACGGCTGTTTTATGGTAATCGAATTTAGAAGCTTTTGTATCCCACTTGGTCATATTTCCTACAACCATATCGTAGTTCTTCTTGGTTATTTCCTGGTATAGGTGGTAATATCCATCATTGATCGCTTCATTATCCGGATCGAGATAGGTAATGTATGGAGCCGTTGCTAACTCAAAGCCCTTGTTCCGAGGACGTGATGCACTGCCACTTCCACCATCCTGATAGGAATAAGCTTTCACATTTGGATATTTCCTTTCCAACCTGTTGATAATTGCTGGAGTTAATGAATCAGTTGAACCATCATCGACCAAAATGATCTCCATATCGTCGAATAGACTGCTTCGTTTTAAACTATTAAAACATTTGTTCAACAAGTGCTTACCATTATTGTAACAGGCGACAATAACTGATAACTTATAGGACGTTTGTCTTGCCGGCTTTTCCACTACTTGATTGTTAAACTCAAAGCGGTCGATACTAAAGCCATTGGCAGCCTCTATTGGCCCTTCCATTTCAATCAGGTCTTGTAAAGAGAATGACTTGCTCCAGAATACTGTCCGATATTTATCATTCACTGTATGTACATAGTCAAACTCCGTGCCCTCATGCCAGTTAGTACCATCATAATAGGCAGCCTTGGTAATATAATCTGAGTCCGTATATTTAAAGCCATTGATCATATCTTCTAAATAAAACTCGCCATAGAATTTTTGATCGTCAAAAAAGGCAATAACATCAAACTCATTTTTTTGCTCCTCTGTGAACTCTTCCATAAGAATCAGCTCTTTGTGAGGGTATGTCTGACCATCGAAAAATTCTTTAAGGCGTGGGGTTTGTTCCTTTATCAGAACAGCTACCTTCTTTTCTTTTACTTCCAGATTTATGCCGATATTCTCAAGCATCCCCATGATTTTGTGGTAACTGGTGTGATCGGTCATAACCGTGCGGACGCCCTGTACCTGATGTTCAAATACATCCTCATCTGAAAAGGCGTTGAAGATATCTTTGATTTCGTTTTTATGATCAATTAAAAAGATATTCGGAAATTTATTATTTACACCCAAACTGTAATTGGATAACATGATATTTCCAATTGCCTGAAGCTCATAAATCCGGTTGGCAAACATCGTCTTGCTATCCTGAACCGTATTCAGGTTAATCGCCCAATCAAACAGTTTATGAAGCTTCTGCAAATAATGGTGATCCACCGCTGGTGAGACGTATTTTAAATATTGCTCCGGGAAGAAATAATGGACCAATTTAAAATCGTAATTTCTGTCAATGATTTTTAAATCACGATTGCCTTCAATGACACCATCAAAGAGGATGCGTGTATCGACTTGGCGGTGCGGATATTTCTCATACCATGAACCGGCAAAGAGGACCTCTTTACGCTTAGGGAACTTCTTAATGCCGATCGGGTTATGGTACAGAGGATTAATACCGAAATCAAGAACATGGACCTTTTCATTTTGGCAGTCCCTTTTATAATCGTCGATTTTTTCCTCAGCTGTTGTAAATATATAGTCGCACTGTTTGGCGATTTCAATAAAAATATCATAGTTAACCGGATCTTCTTTAGAATAGAAGACAATTTTTGTCCCTTGAGACCGATAGAAATCGATAATTTTGAATAGGTCCTGGCGATGCTTCCGAATGTTCGGATTTCCCAGGCCTTTCCATTCCATGTTTAAGCCCTTCCAGGCGGTAACAACCAAAAAGACATCCAGTTGATTGGAATATTTCTTATAATTATCCCGGTCTATATAGTGAAAATTAGCAATATCTTTGTAGGAGTTATATAAAAATTCATCTGCAATAATGCCGATATTCACCTTAAGCTTTTCATAGTATCGGCTGCCATTACTCTCTGGGATCTCATCTAAGAGCGGTTTAACTTCCTTGAAAAAATTAGTATCTGCCAGCTTGTCCCGCAAACGCAGATACTCCTTCTTTTTCTCTATATCTACTTCATTATCGTTTCTAGTCGTAGGCATTTTAACATTTGATTTTGGATTAAGGAGGATTCCTGACCGAAGCGCCTCTTTTTCCATTTCAATTTCCAATTTCAACTTGGCCTTTAATTGTTGCAGTGTTAACAATCTTTGTTGTATGGATTTTTCATCCAATTTACTTACCTCCCCGTATTTTTCTTCTTCTATTCCAATAGGATAAGGTAATTTTCCCTAATTTTGACTCACTTAATGCGCGATATTTTCTTAACAAGTTTTGTTGGGATTGTAACAGTTTTTCTTCCTTTTTGTAGGCATCATAAAGAGTTTCCTGAACCGAGATTTTTTCTTTCTTTGTAAGTTCCAGATGTTTTTCATACTCTTTCAGTTTTTTGTTCTTATCTGTTTCCCGCTGCTGCAATGTTGAAATGAGATCTTCTTTTTCTTGCAATTGAGCCTTCAATGACTTAATTTCTTCTTCCTTCACTTCCGCAGCCTTGTTGTTTATTTCTGCTTCCTTTTCCTTCAGCTTTCTGGTTAATATTGTAATTTTCTTTTCATCTTCAGCCAGTTGCTTTTTAGCAGCCTCTAATTCTTTATTTTTTCCTTTTAGTTGTTCAACTGCCGTTGTTTTCTGTGTTTTTAGATCTGCAGATAATGTTTTAATTTTCTCATCAAAGAGTTTAATTTTTTTATCTCTTGCTGCAATCTTGGTCAATAAGTCTCTCTCAATAGAGTAGAATGATTCTTCCAGCTTAAATACGAGATCACTGTTTACAGTGACACTGCTTTTTTCCTGGCCCTTCTTCTTTAAAATGGCCCCGATCCACTTACCGAAGAACTTTACTTCCTGAACCACACCATTTTCGTACGCGAAGTTCATGAGGTCCATTAAATAATAGGTTTTTTTGTGATCAAAATAGTCATTGATCCCAAATGGCAATGTGATAATCAGAGATCCACTATCATTCAACAATTTAAAGGCTTTGTTGATAAATCTTTCGGGATCAGTAAGGTGTTCAAGTACTTCACCAAGAATAATGGAATCAAACGTCTGGTCTCCAAAATCGACCAGAATGAAATTGGCCGCTTTAAACTCGACAAGTTTCTGTGTAGACTCTTCTTCATTTAAAAGAACTTCATTGGCATAATCAATGGATTCTTGAAGAAGATCCACCCCGATAACCTTTTTCCCTTCTCTCCCCAGGAGGATGGACGTGATTCCCTGGGAACATCCGATATCTAAAACAGTTTCTCCCTTTGCTTTCTCACAAACCCAATGGACACGGCTTCTTACCTTTTCAGAAAAAGCATCGCCCAACTCGCCAAAATAGGCTTGTGTAATTCGGTCTAGTGGTTTCTGCATTCTTATTCCGCCCCTAACAATATTTGGAAATTTATTTCCTCAAAAAATATGTAAGTGCTGTTAAGGATATCATCACCATCTTTAACAACACTTACACACATAGGTTTACTCTTTTTAAACTAAGATGCCTTGTTTTCCAACAGCTGAATAAAGGTTACCAAAGTTGATATATTCCACATCACTTGGTGCGTTTTTCACGATATTTCTAGTATCAAAGATTCGTTTATTATTCATGCCTGCTAATTTAGCAAACTCTAGCTCTTTAAATTCGTTATGATCTGTTAAGATTAAGATTAAGTCTGAGTTGTTTACAGCTGCTTCGAAATCTTCTACAACAAAGTCATTTTCTACGTGCGGATCAAAAGCTCTAACTTCATAGGTTCCTTGAGTTTTCAGCTCTTCATAGATTTCCATTGCTGGACTCTCACGAATATCATCCACATTTCCTTTGTAAGTCAATCCAAATACTGTTACAACTTTACCATTTGTATTTTTCATTAAACTGTTTACGTTTTCTACTACATATTCCGGCATTGAAGTATTGACTGTACGAGACAAGTTAATGATTTGGGCTTGTTCAGGTGCTTTTGCCACAATAAAATACGGGTCAACAGCCAAGCAGTGTCCACCTACTCCTGGTCCTGGATAGTGAAGGTTGACACGCGGATGTTTATTAGCCATTTCGATTACTTCTAAAGCGTCGATTTCGAGGTGATTACACACTTTCGCTAATTCATTTGCTAAAGCAATGTTCACATCACGGAATGTATTTTCCATTAGCTTGGACATTTCTGCTGTTTTCGCATTTGTTTTAATAATTTCACCTTTAACAAATGTGCTATACACCATAGCGCCAGCTTCTGTACATTCAGGTGTAATACCGCCAACAATACGATTGTTGTAGATTAACTCATGAAGGATTTGGCCAGGTAAAACACGCTCTGGGCAGTGAACAAGGAAAACATCCTTACCAATCACGAAGCCTGCTTCTTCCACTAGTGGTTTCACATAATCATCCATACTTCTAGGAGCAATCGTTGATTCTACGATCAAAACGTTCCCTTTTTCTAAATAAGGAATAACTTTATTAACAGCACTTAACACATATGATAAATCACAAGATTTGTATTCATCGTCATTATTTGGAGTTGGAACAGCAACAATAAAAGCATCAGCTTTTTCTGGTGTAAGTGTTGCACGGAATGTTCCCTTTGCAATGACCTCTTCTAATGCTTCTTGTAAACCAGGCTCTTCAATATGAATTTTACCTGAATTCAACATTTCAATGACTCTTGGGCTGATATCTACACCCACTACTTCAACATCGTGCTTCGCAAACATAATAGAAGTTGGTAATCCGATATATCCTAAACCTACTGTACAAAGTTTCATAGTATATTTCCTCCTGGAGTTTTAATAGCTTATCAAACATCGATCTATATAAAAAATGGTAGATTTGAGATTTCCATTTCCCTTACAAAGTCAATCAATTACAGGCTTTATTGTACATTGAAGTCGGTTGGTTTTTCAACACTATAACCAAAATGGAATAAAATAGCATTTACAATCCTCTTAGAAGCTTGTCCATCGCCATATGGGTTGGAAGCTTTCGCCATTTGATCGTGAGCTGCTTGATCAGATAGCAGTTCATCAGCAAGATTGTAAATTACTTCTTCTTCTGTACCCGCTAATTTAAGAGTACCAGCCTTTACACCTTCCGGACGCTCTGTCGTGTCTCTCAATACCAGAACGGGAACTCCTAAGGATGGCGCTTCCTCCTGAACACCTCCTGAATCGGTCAAGATTAGATAGGCTTTTGAGGCAAAGTTATGAAAATCAATGACATCTAAAGGCTCTATCAAGTGTACACGGTTGTTATCGCCAAGGATTCGATTGGCGATTTCCCTAACGACAGGATTCATGTGAACCGGATACACGACTTGTATATCCTCGTGCTTGTCAACAAGTCTGCTGATGGCACGGAACATATTCTCCATCGGTTTGCCGGTATTTTCACGGCGGTGTGCCGTCATTAACACAAGTCTGTCTTCACCAAGTTGCTCTAAAATCGGATGAGTATAGCTATTTTTAACAGTGGTCTTTAAAGCATCAATCGCTGTGTTTCCTGTTATATAAATATCCTTTTCCTTTTTATTCTCAATGGTTAGATTTTGCTTAGATTGTTCTGTCGGAGCAAAATGCAGATCGGCCAATACGCCAGTTAACTGGCGGTTCATTTCTTCTGGATACGGTGAGTATTTATTACCCGTTCTGAGTCCAGCCTCCACATGTCCAATTGGAATTTGATTATAAAATGCCGCCAAGCTGGCCACGAACGTTGTAGTGGTATCACCATGAACCAACACAATATCTGGTTTCACATCTTGCATGACTTTATTTAATCCCTCTAAACTGCGGGTAGTGACATCGATTAAAGTTTGACGGTCTTTCATGATATTTAAATCAAAATTAGGCGTGATTTCGAAAATATTCAATACTTGATCCAGCATTTGACGATGCTGTGCCGTTACAGTAACAATAGATTCGATTTTATCATTATATTTTTCAAGCTCCTTCACAAGTGGAGCCATTTTAATTGCTTCTGGCCTAGTACCAAAGACCGTCATAACTTTTAATTTGTTTTCCATGGTAGCCTCCAATTTTTACTATTGTTATTAAATATAAGCCTCTTGTATCGACTCGCTATTGTAATAGACTTCCAGTAAATTCTTTTGCTCGTTTTCCCAATTATATTTGCCGCTGGCTCTAAGCGAGTTACGCTTCATTTCACTATGCTCTTCAGGATGGTCTAGAAGCCAATTGACACCATTGGCAATCGATACAGGGTCGTGTGAATCAACCTTAACTCCTGTTTGATCCCCCTCAACCACTTTTTGTATCTCAGGAAAACTGCAGGCTACAACAGGAAGGCCCGCCATCATATATTCAAATAATTTATTTGAGGATGCTGAATAATGATTAAAACAAACATTATTGAGAACTTGAAAACCTAAATAAGCATTTCTTGTATATTTCGGTAGTTCGGCAAGCGGCACTTTTGGAAGAAACTTCACCTTGTCTTCCAACTGCATCTCTTGAACCATTGCTTGCAGTTCTTTTTTTATTTTTCCATCGCCAATCAACACAAGGATTCCCTCCTTAAACAGTGGAACGGCTTGGACAAGTTTGTCCAATCCTCTGCCAGTTTGGATCCCGCCTTGATAAAGCAGAATTTTTTCATACTTAGGAATGCCTAAGATTTCATGTAAATCCACTTTTTCATCGCTTTGAACCGTTTGTTTAAACGGGTAGTTATGAACGACATGCGGATAAAAACCATATAAATCTTCATTATATTTTGCCCTAGTATGGTTCTCCACAATCATTTCATCGATTCTTTTAATGAGAAAACCCTCCAGCTTGCCGTAAACAGGACTGGCATATCCAGTACGGCTGGTTTGGACCTCATGTGAATCGTAAATCAGCTTCTTCTTTTTGAAACGCCACTTTGAACAAATATAACCTTGTGGCAGTGTATTTAAATCATTTGAATGATAAATATCATAGTCCTTTTGGAGTCCTTTTAAAATCATACCGAGGATCAAGCTGCCTTTTACCCATATCGCTTTCAATTTGGTTTTCAACAAAACGACCAGTAAGACCGTTAGGATGGAAAACACAATCGGGGATACATAAATCAACAAGGACCACAAGAGCATTAAAAGAGCTCCAACCACTTTATTTTGTTTGGAGTACCTAAAGAGTTTTTGAACCATTTCCAAAGGAATCGGGTAGCGTCTTAACCGATGCACTCTGAAACGATCATTTTTTTGTTCAAATCTTGGCAAGTTTGGGTCATTGGGATCATGGATACATAATAAATCCACTTCGTACCCGGCCTCTGATAACGCGGTACATTCACGTAAGACCCGGGCATCATTTGTGAAGTGATTCCAGACGAACATGCAAACCTTCTTTGACATCTTCACAATCATTCCTTTGTTCAATTAAGATTGAATCATCCATATATTCTAATAAACTATAAATATTAGTTTCAAAATTAAACTTTTCATAGGTTAATTCCAGCGCATTTTGAGCCATTTCTTCTCTTAAATGCCTGTCCTCAAGTAATCGTTTTATCTGCGAGAAAATAGCTTGCGGGTCACTGTCATTCATGGCAACTCCCACTTTTTCGCTCTCGATTAATTCTTTTGCATAACCGTCCAATACGCCTATAACGGGTACACCACAAGCCAGATAATCAATAATTTTACCTGGCAAAACCGTTTTAAATACTTCTTTATCTTTTAACGTTACCAATCCCAAATCATGATCAGCAATGACCTTTAGACACTGCTTTTTCGTCATAGGCTTGATGAACTGGACATTTTTATGATTTTTTACCGACTCCAGCACCTGGTTCTTATTTACTCCATATCCGATAATCGTCAACCTTGTATCATAATCCGCTAAAAGAGGTACAAGTTGATTGATTAACTCGGTATTTTGTGCAAGGCCTAAATTTCCGGCATAAACAATTTTCCTGGTATCGGATTCTTTTCTGATGGATTGTGCTATTTCATCATTGGCGACGCCATTTGGAATAAAGAGGATTTTAGATTNNTCTCTGAATGTACTCTTTAAAGCCTAAGCTGTTGATCACAATTTTGTCTGACCGTTTATAAAGCATTTTTTCTAAAACGCCAAAACTCTTTAACACAAGGGGATTCGCAAACACGCCAACTCCCTTTAGAGATTCCGGCCATAAATCACGAATATCCAAAATAAAATTACTTTTGTATCTATATTTAGCAAAAAGCCCAACTAGTCCAGTAAAAATAGGAGGAGATGTAACAATAATATAATCGTATTTATTTTTATCTTTTAGAATGTGCAATATAAACTTAAAAGCTATTTCCAAATAATAAAATAAACGATTAAAAAAACTTGTGGAATACTTTCTGTTTCTAATTCCAATTCGCTGAATACGATCATCTTGATCATTTAATGACTCTTCATCCCAAAATTCTTCTCTCTCATAGATCTTCTTATTTGGGTAAGAAGGCTCAGTTGTCAAAATGCTCGCATCAAATTGATTGTCTCGCAGCTGGATATATAGGTTTTTAATCCGATTTGCGTGACTTCCTATCTCCGGATAAAAATGTTGGGATATAATTAATACCTTTTTCATAGTATTTCCCCTTTTATTGATCCCCTTTATTATATCTCTACTGTGCTTATATAATTTGGCTCTGTTAAACTT
>NZ_JBALNY010000010.1:31613-31882 GCF_036962145.1 Bacillus sp. JJ1764
AAAAAATCAACACTGTTCTTTAACACAGCCTATAATTTAAAAGCAACTTTAATACATAATATTACACGCCAAAAGTTATAAAGAAAATAGACCCAAACAATTTACATTCAATTCCCAGTTAAGAAATTTCTGATTACTTCCAATTTATTTCCATGTTCACCTATTCACATTTCAATATAATAACTATTTATGATACAAATATTCGTAAATCTAAATAATTTAGTTTAAAAATAAAATCTAATGGAACAATAACATCATTATAATGATGT
>NZ_JBALNY010000010.1:31906-39933 GCF_036962145.1 Bacillus sp. JJ1764
TTCCA
The DNA here is from genome assembly GCF_036962145.1 of Bacillus sp. JJ1764. Taxonomy (NCBI): domain Bacteria; kingdom Bacillati; phylum Bacillota; class Bacilli; order Caryophanales; family Bacillaceae; genus Bacillus; species Bacillus sp. JJ1764. Next base: position 31,912 of record NZ_JBALNY010000010.1, read on the forward strand.
TTAGATTTATATGCGGTTAACAAAAAAATACGTATTTACAACAATATTTTACATATTTTTTCAAAATGTATCACCCTTTTTAATTAGTCAAATATTATGCTGACCAAAAAATAGTGTATCACTATTTCCGGGGGTGGTAAAGAGCGAAAATTGTCGAAAGATGTCGAAAATGTAATTATAAACCTATTCATAACTATAGATCAAAATGTATAAACAAACTGTCCTTTCCCTCTAGATAGAAAGGACAGTCCCAATCTTTTATGGTTGGTAAATAAAATTATAGCCGCCCGTAATTTTTGTGTACGTTATGTGGTTTGGAGCTATTTGAGACCAGCGGAAATACCAATCATTGTTGATTTTCACAGCTTGCACTTCACGCCCGTTAATCACAAATAGTCCGTTTCCTTTATCCGTGTATGGCATTTTCCATACGTTTACGGCTGTCCAATGAATATGGGTGGCACCGTCCTTGCTGTATCCCTCTTTAAAGGAAGTGCCGTTTAATTGAATCGTTATCGGTTTATAATAGATGAAATTATATCCGCCATTTATTTTTTCGTAGGTGATTTTCCCCGGAGCTAGCTGGGACCATTTAATATACCAATCATTATTAATTTTTGCTGCTTGTACCTGAATTCCGTTGATTACAAATAACCCGTTCCCTTTATTGGTGTACGGTATTTTCAATTGATCTAAGGCTGACCAGTGAATATGGGTGGCTCCATCCTTGCTGTATCCGTTTTTAAAGGTTACTCCGTTTAATTGGATATTAATGGATTGGTAAGTAGTTGGTTCCAAATCCGGTGAAACGGTTTGACTATAAGCCTTAGTCAATGCTGTTCCAGGATAATAGAAGGTTAAAATGCTTTTATATAATATTCCTGCATTAGCACGGTTATTGGCTCCATGCTGGCTTAATCCAATTCCGTGGCCGTTTCCTGACCCCTTAATCGAAAAAGCTGAGGTCGTTTCGGTAACACTCGAAATTAACGTGCTCGGAATGATGCTCCTGCCTATGATATCCCGGACCTGATCGGCAATGACGTTTGTCTTCTTCACCGTTTGCAGGACCAGCTTGCCTGTTGAATCCCGTTTATCTTTTACAAAAAAAGTGATGGTGAGATCGCCTCGGATGGCTCTGCCACTGCTGTCTTTTTCATAGAAGGCCACTTTTGGTATGGAGACCATTTTGATTTGTTTATTGCTATAACCATTGTTGTTTAGCCAAGCTTTGATGTTTTTAGATATCGTTGGATCTGTCTCATTGATTTTATCCCACCAAAGTTCTGGGTGGCGCAAATCCACAGACGTTATATACATTTGCTTCTTATGAATAACCGGGTTCCATGTAAGTTTCGTATCATACGTGTCTTTTTTAATAGGAAAGTACGGAAGAGCCGGAGACCCGTATTCGTTGTAGTTGTTCTGTGTCATCCCGCCATTGGATGCAGAGAATAATGCTTGGATTACAGCCCCGTTATAGGTAAGAATTTCACCTGCTGTTTCCTGTGTAGCTGCTGTAGAATTCGGATATAATTTTGCGGTTCCTTCATAGGCTTGGTAGTTGGCTGGCGAATCATTGATCACCTTATCTTTAGAATAGTAAGCAAAGGATCGGGCAGCCACGGCCTGAGATTTAAGGGCTTCTTTATTCCAGGAAGCATACATCTCTGCCGGTACGACACATTTTATGTAGTCCTCAAGGTAAATAAGGTTCACGACACTCACATATATGGAGTTCTCAACTGAAAGCTTGAAGTTTCCTAAGTAATCGCGGTTATTTAACAGTGCATGGTCATTTCGATTGGATGAGGAAATGGTTAGCGTTGTGGCCGATGCCAGCTTGGTTGATCCATCATAAACGCTGACAAGACCAGATGCCACCTTTAGTGTATACGTTTTAGAAGTGCTTAATCGGTACGATTTTTCTTTGATATAATACGTTCCCGATACCTTCATCGAAATACTAGTCTTATTTTTTAAATAGTTTACTAGTTTTACCTGTAAGATTGGTTCTTGTGCAGCGGCTGCTGATGTCATATTCGGGGCCAAGCCCAGCAAGACACATGCAATGACGAACATTGTGAGTAGTTTTTTCATCATAAACTCCTTCCTATTTTGGTTTTTCGACTTGCCTTTCCGGATTCTTGGAGAATCCGACATTATTCTCTATTTCTATATGTTACCATATTTATTTTTTTATAGAGTGTTATTTGATTGGAAAGACCACCAGTTGAAAAAAACCCTGCTACTCTTGCAAGGTTTTCTTCATTTCTATTAAAAATTTAAGGGGAATTTGTCCTTCATCCTGATCCCCCAAACGATAAGTGGTGCCCCTTTTTTAATTTGAATTTTTGTAACAGCCATTAAAACAGCCACCTGAAATGTCAGGTGACTGTGCATCCTTATTTTGTGTATATAAAGTTATAGCCGCCAGTGATTTTTTCATACGTAATTTTCCCTGGGGCGATTGTGGACCAACGGAGGTACATGGCACCGTTGATAGATTGTCCATTTACGGTACGGCCTTGAATATCGAATACTCCGTTCCCTTTATATTTATAAGGGATGTTAAACGTATCCAGTGCTTTAAAATGAATATAAGTGGTGCCCCCGCCCGTATATCCTTTGGTAAAGTTCACACCGTTTAGCTGGATGTTTACTTGTGTATAGGCAGCAGCTACTAGAACTTTTGTGGAGCTTTCATTATAGGCCTTATCTTGCGCGACCACTGTAATGATGGTTCCTGCCTTTTGCTTTGCGATTGGGATGGAGAACGCTCCAGTCTTATCCGCAGAGGCACTGCCAATTTTTGTGGTTCCTACTTTGGCGGTTACACGGGCATATGCTTCTGTTGTCCCTTTGATCACGGTCGCTTTATCGGTCACTGTCGCTACTTTTGGGACTGCCGGAGGTGTTACATCCTTACCGTCCTTGTTCAAGGTCGTATAGGTGATATTCGCTCCCTTATCTTTTGGAATCGTTAAGCCTACTGCTGAACTATACGTTGTAACAATGGATCCCCCGCCACGCAGGCTTGCTGAATTACCGGAATAAATCCGATCCTTTAATGAATTGAAAAAAGTATCCCCCTTAAACCCATATAAACCGGTTGATTTTTTCAATAATAGAGCAATCCTAAAGTCGGTCATTAATTTTCCAAAAGTAATATTGGAATCAATATACTTTTTAGCCACATCTTCTACTGCTTTATAGTTATTGTTTGGATCTCTGAGAATTTCCTTGAAAATTCTATCCCCTTGACCACTTTGCTTTTTAATATATTGACCAAACAAGTAGGACAGTGAGTAGTTTGCTAGGGTATCGCCGTAATTATCCCAGTATAATAAGGAATGACCGCTTTTAATAGACGAAGACATATTATAGTAGTCAATCCGGTCGCTCAGCCCTTTTCCGGTGTAAATTTGCTCCGCAGCCATCGCAAGGCCTTCATCGAGCCATGTGTCCATACCGGTGCTTGATTTTTCAATTAAAACATTTTGGTTAAAATTGACCATATGTTGAAATTCATGTGCCAAGGTTTCATATGCTTCGGTTACGTCTTTTGTAGCGCCAATGCCCATAGCCGGGTAGGTATCAATGTAAAAAATCTCTGATTTATTGGAGTTGGACGTATTGTATAAATCGCCCGCCCAAAAATAGCCAGCTACATACCCTCCGCTACCGTTAAATCCGTCTTGAATGTCATAACAAAGGATATTGACTTTTCCATCATTGTTTATATCTGATTCTTTTCCAAAATTGTTGGTGACTGATGAATAGATTTTATTGTCAAATTCGGTACCAAGCTTGGTGGCGGCTGCCGTTGTAATTTGATTATTATAAACCCAAACATTGGCTTTCGTACCGCTATAGGCCAGTTTAGCAGAAATTTGCGAGTTTGTATTGTCGACCAGGTTAGTTACCCAAAAACTCTTGGCTTGTCCCACCATATATTTTTCCGGAATAAAGTTGGTGCTTTTTTTGATTTGATTGTCTTGATTGTTTGGAATATTAAATGGGATATTTACATCCATTTTATAGACGCCTGGCTTTGCATTTTGATCAAATGTATAATTCATATTTTTCAGATTGAATACACCTGTTGATTGTTTTGATAGACTGGTAGATTCATTGTTAATAACTGCATATTTGTCAGCCTTAGTGGTGCTTCCGGTATAGTAAGGGTTTGCTACTTTGAACGTTGTGACATCTGAATAATAGGAGTCATTAGTTGATGATGATAAACCCAGCCTAATATAAATATATGGTTGATTTGTATAGTTGGATTTTAACAGATGTGAATTTAGATAGGTAGCTGAAGTTCCTTCGGTATCAAATTCGGTATATTCTACTGGTTTTAAAGTATTCGATTGATTCGTATAGAACTCGACCGTTACGATGCCATCCTTGGAATATGAATACTGAGAATAATAGCGTAGTTTCGCATTAAGATAGTTTGTCCCATAGGATGAGGTAGTAACTTTGTCAAAATAAATCATATGGTATCCACCATAGCTATCGTATAAGGTCTTAACAAAACTACCCTCTCCAATTAATGGATAATTTGACGGGTCTTGATAGTCAGCCTGGGTTGATAACGATGGCCTTGGTGCTTTATCTACTGTTTTTGCATTCAAATTCTTCGTGGGCAACTGTTGGCTTTCTGGTGCTTGAGCATAGCTGACTGTCGGTAAAATTAGCAAAACTGTAAGGATGATTGCCAGTGTTTTTTGAAACATTTTCTACCCCTCTCCCTTTTCTATATTTTCAGTAAAAAATTCCCATAATTCTATATTACTAAAATCCCAAGCAATTCGCACTATAAAATGATAAATTCTTTTATTATCTTCCTCATTTTTACCAGTTTCTTATTTATCAAGTCTACTTATTTGCTAAATTGGGCAATTTTTGTAAAATTATTTAGAAACACTTGAAATCTATGGTAAAATAAAGAGAAAACTGTAGAAATCGAGGTGATTATTCCTAAATGAAGAAGAAAATTGTTAGCACTCTTTCGACAACGGCTTTATTATCTACTCTTTTTTCGGGAACAGTTCTCGCAGATACATATAAGGTTCAAAGTGGCGATACCCTTTCGGAAATTGCCTCTAACTATCATACTAGTGTTACAGAATTGAAGAAATTAAACAATTTAAACACTAATCTGATTTATGTGAATCAAGTGCTTCAGGTATCAACTACTACGCCAATGGCAACTAAGACTTCGACTGCTCCCGTTGCCAAGACAACCGTACAGACCTACAAAGTGGTCAAAGGGGATGCGTTGATTAAAATCGCGAACCGCTTTAACGTGACGGTAGGAGAATTACAACAATGGAACAACATTAAAGGAACGGTCATTTATGTGGGACAGGTTCTTAAGGTATCGCCCGCTGCTCAAACAGTTACGAAGCCAAAACCGCAAACTCCAGCACCGAAACCCACAACAGGGACAAGTGTCAATACTACCATTTATACTGTTAAAGCCGGCGATTGCTTAAGTAAAATTGCCATTCAATTTGGGATGTCCATTCAGGAATTGAAGTCTCTTAACGGCTTGAAATCCGACCTGATTTATGTTGGGCAAAAGCTGAAGGTTACAGTAAAAACTGCGTCTGGAGGTTCCACTACAACAGTCACAACCTCACCATCAAAGCCAACAGTAACTACGGGTTCTTCAGTGACAGATGCACAAGTGGCCACTAAAATGATTACTATAGCCAAAAGCTTAATGGGCGTGCCTTACGTTTGGGGAGGCAGCACCGTTTCCGGATTTGACTGTAGCGGCTTCATCTATTACGTCGCCAATCAAGCAGGAAAGGTAATAGGCCGCTATTCAGCAGCCGGCTATTATGACCGGAGCTATTACGTGAACAACCCAAAACCAGGCGACCTCGTCTTTTTCGAAAATACATACAAACCAGGAATCTCCCACATCGGCATCTTCCTGGGGAACAACCAATTCATCCATGCAAACGATGGAACTGGCGTCACCATCTCAAACCTATCAAGCCCCTACTACGCCCAGCACTTCTCAGCCTACAAACGGCTCTACTAAACAAAATCCAGCCTTACCTTATGGTACGAAGGCTGGATTTTTTTGTTTTGAAACACTTTTCAAAGTTTAGCTAGCTTAATGATAACAAAGTGGTAGTTTTGGTGACAGGCACCTTTTTTTGCATTTTAAAAAGAGCCGGTTGTTCCAATTATTTAGGATTGAAATATAAATGGTAGTGCTCTATGTCTCTTTGCGCATGTTGAGTATATATCGACTACTCGGGCTGCATTTTTTTGGGTATAATAAAGGAATATGGATTTTTTGATGTAGAAGGGGGTCGCGGCCTTGGAGGCGTTTGAGGGACAAGAGGAAATACAAGGCCTGGCGGAGCAGTTGAGCGATTTAATTAGTGCGGGGAGTTCGGAGGATGTGCGGCTGGTTCAGAAGGGGCTGATGCTGTATCGGCAAGGGATGGTGTCTCAGTTGCGAATGAGCAATGGGGAAATTACTGCGACGGTACAGGATGTTGCGCCAGTGAAGGTTTCACTAGATCCTGAGTCTTGGCTTTTAAGTGAGTGTTCTTGCCCTGCCGATTATATTTGCCGGCATAAAATGGCGGTCTTTTTTGCTGCATACTCCCGGGTAGCTAGTGTGTCAGATTGGGTTACGGTCTGGCGTGAACCGATTCGCGAGAAAAAATCGATTGCAAGCTGGGGCTTGCAGGCAGCCAAGGATTTGGTGAGGGCAAACGGGAACATGAAACCGGATTATAGCCTCTGGATCCAAACGTTTGAGTCTAGTTTTGATACCTTGGTGGCTTCGAAAAAATATACAAACCCTTATATAGTACCGGAGCTTTTTGAGATTTATCGAAAAAGGGTTGCCGCAAGTGCTCCGATTGAGCAGGAATGGCGCCTGTTATATGAGTTAGTCGAAGCGATTGTGTCGTTTCGAAAATTGGCGGTCTTTGTGGACGAAATGGGCTATAACGAGGATGTGGTACGCAGAGCGTATTCCCATTTGTTCCATGGGATGCTCGAGGATATTCGGGATCTCCTTATAAAAATTGGAACCCGTGCCCTTCCATTTGATTTTGATGTATTTATAGAACGTCTGAAGGATGATGCCTTTGAACTTCTAACCTGCACGGCTGGTTTTGAACTGGAGCGGGTATATGTCTACCGGTTGCTGTGGAATGACCTTTTCCGTCAGAAGGCCTGGCGGGTTGAGGAAGTGTTAAAGATTGGCGATCGTTTGAAGGAGCTTCAGGATTGGGAAAATCCCATTCCCCTTCAAGTGACAAGTGCCCATTTATATTTCCTGCTCGGTAATGATGATTTAGCATTGAAGCTGATTAATCAGGCTGAGGAAGCCATTGTACCTTATTTAGTTTATTGGTTTGATTATTTTTCCGATCTCAAAGCTTGGAAGCGGCTTGAGCCTGTTTTGGATTTATTTTTGCAAAAGGTGAAGGCTTATTTGTCACGGCTCGATTCTTATCAAAGCAGCTCAGCCTTTGTACGAAGTGCATTGCGGCCTATTGGGCAATTTTGTTCAGAAACTCACAGGGATGATCTGTATGAGCGTGCGCTGTTAGCCATGCTCCCCTATAGCTTTGTGGAATATGAATATGTGTTGTTCGAGCGCAAACTATATGACCGTTGGGCCGAACTGCTGGCGTTCGTTGGATTTGAATTTTATGACTTGCCGAAAGAACGGGTAAAGCTTGTGGAGAAGGAACAGCCGGATGTGCTTCTTGGAATGCTCCATCAAACAGCACAGCGGGAAATCGACCAGAAAAACCGTAGCAGCTACCGTGTTGCCGTGCGCCACCTAAAAAAATTGCGAACACTTTATAAAAAATTACGCAGGGTCGACGACTGGGAGTACTTCATAACAGAGCTGCTCGAGAGAACCAAACGACTGCGGGCATTTCAGGAAGAATGCCAACGGAGTAAGTTGATCTAATGGTGTTGCGGTGATAACGAGAGGGATAATCTTGAGACAATCGTTGGTGACAA
>NZ_JBALNY010000010.1:40009-44217 GCF_036962145.1 Bacillus sp. JJ1764
TGACAATCGTTGGTGACAGGCACCGCTCGTGGACAAAATCTGGTATTTTGTCCTTGCGGGGAGGACATTTTGGATTTTTATGGATATTTTAAAACGGTGCCTGTCACCGTTTGAAGGAGCATGGAAGGATTATGCTTAAGACTAGGTTTTTGAAGTTGATGATGACGAGAGTGGGAGATGGACGGTTTCTTCTTACTGCTAGGGATGAGCATGGGGATTATTTGAATCCGCTTGTATGGAAGAATCTTGTTTTTAGTAGCCATGAGGAAAGTTTTTTCGGGACGCTGCTCGAGCTGGAGACTGTTGATGGTATTGAGGGTGTTGCGGTGAATGGCTGGCAGCTGGTTTCTCTCTTTGCTAAAGAGTCCTTCAATCGCTTTATTGAATGGGATTGGAATGAAGAGGCAGAAATCTGCTTGGCTACGGCCCATACGCTATATGAGGGCATTATAGAGAAAGATTGGCTTCCTGATTTCTCAGTTTGGGAGCACGGGAACTTTCGCTGGAAGCTGCCTGAGCGCGTGAAAGATGATTTTGATTCATCCTTTTGGGAGCAGGAAATGGCCGAGGATAGAAGCATGTCCCCAAACAGTCCTATAGAACAGGAACTTGTTTCTCCTGCTACTAGTATCCCAACAACTCATGATTACATTTCTGAGTTGTATAACAATGCCCTTGATTCATTTTTAACAAGAAATACAGCGATGAAGGAACTGTTTGGTCCGAAGCTTGACCTGTTGCGAAAACAAAACATTTCCGGCTTGGAGTTATCGCGTTATTTTGATGAAGAGAGCTGGCTTGAATGGGTGGGTATTAAGGAAAGTGATGTGCCGTTTACCATTGGTATGCGCCTTGATGAGCCGGTTGATGGCGAAGGAGATTGGAGTCTTGATGTCTTCCTCAGAGGTAAAAAAAATATCGATGAAGTCTATGATGTCGAGGACGTGAAACGGATTCCAGCCAAATGGCGGCCGTTTTTAGATCGAGTGGACCGTGAGGAAGCCCGATGGGGACGGCTGATCCCTTGGCTCTGTGATCATGAGGAGAGTATTGTTGCTCCCGCTCCCCTCAAAACCCACCTTACCGAAGAAGAGGCATGGATGTTTTTAACCGAAGCAAGCGAGACATTGGTATCCCTTAATGTTGAAATTCTCCTTCCTTCCTGGTGGCAGGCGATGAAAAACGCTAACTTGAAGGTAAAAGCAGCCGTGAAAGGCACATCGAGTCACCGTCCTTCTTTTGTCGGATTAGATGCCATGCTGGATTTTAATTGGCGCTTTTCCATGAATGGTGTGGATCTTTCCGAGGATGAATTTAATAAACTTGTGGATGAAAAACGTCGGCTTGTGTATATTCGCGGACGTTGGGTGAAGCTGGATCCACAATTTATTCGACATATTCAAGATTTGATGAAAAAGGCTGAAAAGGAAGGTCTTCATNNNNTCCTCGAGCAGGAGCTGGTTGATTCCGGCGAATCCGAAGATGACTTAGAAAACCAAAAGGTTTTTGCAAAAATACAGATTGAATTAAATCGACAATGGAAGCAGATGATGAACCAACTATCTGAAACCAACGAAATTCCGATTGTCAGTGTTCCAGAAGATCTGAACGGAGAACTCCGCCCTTACCAACAGCTTGGGATGAGTTGGCTATGGTTCCTGCGACAGCACGGATTTGGGGCCTGCCTTGCGGACGACATGGGGCTTGGCAAAACGATTCAGCTTATTTCATATTTGCTGAAGGTGAAGGAGCTGGAGAGCACGGCGTCTGTCATTGAAAGAAGGAATGAAGCGATTCCTATTGTGCATGAAGAGGAATTGGCGCCAGTTACCGATAATAAGGTTAACACTGTTTCTATCACACCTGATGAAGAAAAGGTGTCTGTCACCATTAACGATCTATCCACTGTGGAAAATCAGCCATCGGTGCCTGTCACCACTAAAAGACAGCGTCGGAAAAAGGATCAAGGAGACCTGGCCGATATGGTCTCTGTCCAGGCTGCATTAATTATTTGTCCGACTTCGGTGCTAGGGAATTGGCAGAAAGAGTTGGAGCGGTTTGCGCCTAATATGGATGTGTATTTACATTATGGATCAAACCGGTTAAAGGATGAGGCATTTTCTCATAAGGTTAAGACGGCGGATGTCGTGCTGACCTCTTATGGATTGAGCCATCTGGATACAGAAGAGTTTGAGTCAAAGTTATGGAGTACGATTGCGATTGATGAGGCGCAGAATATCAAGAATGCACAAACAAAGCAATCGAAGGCAGTCCGCCGTTTAAGGGGCCGCCACCACATTGCTTTAACGGGAACACCGATGGAAAACCGTCTGTCCGAATTGTGGTCTATTTTTGATTTTTCAAATCGTGGCTACCTAGGCAGTTTAGGGCAATTCCAAAAGCGGTTTATCATTCCGATTGAAAAGGATGAGAAGAAGGATAAAATCCAGCAGCTTCAGTCTTTGATTCGGCCATTCTTGCTTCGCCGTACGAAAAAGGATGAAGAAGTTGCCTTAAACCTTCCTGACAAGCTCGAACAGAAGGAATATTGCCCATTGACCGCTGAACAGGCTTCTTTATATGAACAACTAATTCACGATACTTTTGCTGAAATTGAAAAATTGACTGGGTTTGAGCGAAAGGGTTTAATTTTACAAATGCTCAGCCGTCTGAAGCAGCTATGCAACCACCCAGCGCTTTATTTAAAGGAAAAATCAGCAGGAAGACAGCTGTTAGAACGTTCCAATAAATTGGAGAAGTTGATTGAATTGGTGGACGCAGTCCTGGATCAAGGTGAGAGCTGCTTGATTTTTACGCAATATATTGAAATGGGTGAAATGATACGCAGTGCATTGAAAAAGCAGTTTGGCGTAGAGGTTCCGTTCCTGAATGGAAGTGTCGCCAAGACACAGCGGGATCTGATGATTGAACGGTTCCAAAACGGAGAATTCCCCGTGTTCCTGCTATCTTTAAAAGCAGGCGGTACAGGGTTGAACTTAACCGCAGCCAACCATGTCATTCACTATGACCGCTGGTGGAACCCTGCCGTTGAAAACCAGGCAACTGACCGCGCATACCGCATCGGTCAATCACGCTTCGTCCACGTGCACAAACTCATCTGCACCGGAACACTCGAGGAAAAAATTGACGCCATGCTTGAAAAGAAACAATTCCTCAACGACCAAATCATCCAAAGCGAAAACTGGATCACCGAGCTTTCTACGGATGAGCTGAAAGATTTGGTTTATTTGGGGTAATATTTGAACCTACTCAATAAATTTGAGTAGGTTGTTTTATTTATGGGGGTAAGGCGCTCTCTATCAGACGTCTCCACGGGTTTTTCCCTCCTACTCGACCTTGAGAATGCTTCTATCGGATTTCTCTCCGAATTTTTCATACCTATCCACCATTGAGAATGCCCTCCTGCTTCTCCTCTATTAATACTGTCAACCCTCCGACAACCTAAAAGTACTTTACTTCTCCCACATGCAAAAAGACCCGGCGCTGATAACCGGGTCTCATTTAATAGGTAATATTTAATTTAAAATAACAATTTTCACCGTTCTTCTGCCCCATTGTAATGCCGATGCTTTATTTGGCATGAGGACGTCGATGATGTGACCTTGGATGGCGCCGCCTGTGTCACCAGCGATGGCGACTCCGTAGCCCTCTACCCAAACTTTCTTTCCAAGTGGGATGACGCGCGGGTCTACTGCAATTAGTTTCATATTTGGATTTGCCGCGATGTTGTAGCCTAGTCTGGTGATAGCACCGGATTCTTCTGGACTATAAGCGGTTGCGGTAACGTATAATTCCTTGCCGTTTGCAGCTGGAGCTGCCAGACCTTGCGTACCAGCCGAAGCGGTTTGCGGTCTAGATGGTTGGGCCATCTGATCCTGGATGCTTCTCATTTTTGACTCAATGCCAGCTTTCTGCTGCTCAGCAAGCGCCATTTGCTGCACGATTTGATTATATTTTTCTTGCATAGCCGTTAAGGTTTGTTGTCTCTTTTGCAGGTTTTGGCTCAGCTCCGCTTGCTGTTGGGCCAATACCTGCTGCTGACCTTGCAAAATCTGCTCTTGTCTATCAATCTCTTTTTTATCATTTTCAATCTTTTGGAGATCCTCTTTTTGGGCAGTTAAAATATCCTTGTCCGCATCCATTAACTCGGAAGCGGCACTGGCGCGCTGAATGAAATCAGAGATACT
>NZ_JBALNY010000097.1:0-165 GCF_036962145.1 Bacillus sp. JJ1764
GTTAGTTTTACAAGTGCTGATTTATTAGAATTGAAAGATTCCATACTCTCTTTAATCAAGCTTGTCAGATAAAGTATATGGAATAGTTTTTCTGGGCTCTATACTTTTTGATGTTGATGAACCTCATCAGCATCTTTTTTTGAATGTCTCTGTTAAACTTGTCTG
>NZ_JBALNY010000097.1:201-61929 GCF_036962145.1 Bacillus sp. JJ1764
GTTTCGGCGAGCCTCCTCCGGCGCTTGGCCTGGGGCCCCCCAGAACCGCACTCTCACAGGACTTTGAATGGCTTCCTTTAATCCGCCTACGCACGAAGAAAATGCGAAAGCATTTTCGAGAGTATTCGTGCCTTCGGCTCCAATCAACGGTGCTGTTTAACATAGCTTTTTGAATAAAAGAATAGAAAAAGATACCATAGCCCTAGATCTAATTATCCCTTTAGCAGAAAATTGTTAACGAAGAACATTATGAAGGGCTAATCTACAAGATTTATCACGGTCTTCTGGATCAATAGCATTAAAAACATACGAAAATAACCAAGTTAAAAACCAAACGGCACAAAAATCTCAGAAGTAAATTGAGTTAAAAAAATGTCCATGTGTTCGATTAATTTTCCGTGGTCAAAAGTTATTTTCATAAATACAAAAGACCCTTTCCACATAAGTGAAAAGAGTCTTTTGAAACGTCGATCATTTACGTTTTGAGAACTGTGGCGCACGACGAGCACCTTTAAGACGTATTTTTTACGCTCTTTATATATATATAAGATATGGAAAAACACAGATCAAAACAATACCTCAGAAAGCCTCATTTTAAAGACCTTTTTTGGTATTGTGAAAATAAATAATTTTTATTTCGGTACTATTGTAAGATATCCATCGGGAATGTGTCTGTATCCAGTTCATTATATTCTTTCGAAGATATGGCAAGCATTATTAACTGCTGAGCCTCTTCATTCTTAAAGGCGTGGACTACCTGTGGCGGTACTTTTAAAACCACATTATCTTCCGCCGAAATATAGAGTTCTTTTAAAATTCCTGTATCCAAATTCTTTAGGGCAACTTTTGCCTTTCCACTAACGACCACAAAATACTCTAACGTTTTCTTATGGTAATGATTTCCTCTAACGCTCCCCTTTTCGGAATATAACAAGTAAACCTCTTCTATTTTTTCATTTTCCTTAAGCTGACTCTTCATTAAAATTTTTTTGAGACTTCCTCGCTTATCCTCAAAAGGTTTTATAGGAATTAATTCATACCCTTTTTCCATCACCATACTCCCTCTCCGCTATAGATTCAAAAAAGAGGTTAAACTACTAGTAATATACTGTATACCTTCCGCTTCAAATAAAACACAATCGTCAACAAAGACATTAGTTTCATGCAAGATTTTAGTCCATTGTTAGCATTTACCACCTTCTCTTTATCTCCTTGTTCCGATAAATTTCTCTTTATTTGCCTGATACCAGTTAATTGTTCTTTTGATTCCCTTCTCGAGGCTTACCTTAGGCTGCCAATTTAAAAGGCTCTTAATTTTAGTTGTATCAGGCTGTTGTCTCCAAACTTCATTTGTTCTATAAGGCAATGCTCCATAGTTTGGTTGGTTCTTTAGTCCCACCTCTTTGTAAATAATGTCTACAAAATGCTTTAATTTGAAAATTTCACCACTACCAATATTGAATATCTCATTTTTAATATCTTCGTTTTTGGCGGCCAAAACAAATCCATCCATGATATTTTCTATATAACAATAATCCCGGTATTGTTCACAAGGTGTTAAATTCACTTCTTTGCCTTCTAAAATCGATAGAATAATATAGGGAAAGAATTTATGACTTCCTTCCTTTTCACCAAATATCCCAAAAGGTCTTAAAGTTACAAGATTTATGTTGTTTTCAGCCGCAATTTGGTGTGCAATGATCGAGGCTGATGCTTTTGTACTTCCGTAAATACTATCAGGTTTTAAACAAGAATTCTCCTGAATAATCTCGGTTTTATCCCCGTACTCCATACATGTGCCAACATTAATAAACTTCTTGCACCCTATATCTTTAACAGAATTCAGCAAATTCATTGTCCCAATGATATTTGTGCTAGCTGCAATATGATAATCCTTTTGCCTTGAATCTACTCCATAAGCACCAACATGAAAAATAAAATCGGGTTTAATTTGTTTAACACACTTATCAATTGATAAAGTATCTCTTAAATCCACTAGGTGAATATCGATATCTTTTTTTAATTCTTCAATTCTCCATAAATCAGATGATTCTCTAACTATTACTGATACAAGAGCTTTCTCTTGTACCATTCTTTGGACTACATGAGATCCAATAAATCCATTCGCCCCTGTAATCAGAACCCTCTGATTATTAAAGTGATTTTCCACAATAACCTCTCCCGCTTAAAGATAAGCTTACTATTTATATCCCTCAAAATGTTTATTAAAGATCTTGACCAAGATCGAGGCAATGACAAAATTAATCATCTTTTTCTTAAAAGTCGGAATTTCAGTTATTCGGCATGAAAATAGTTTAAAGCTTTATTTCGTGAATAATTGTTTTTTTCATCCTCATAAGACTGCCCATTTAGCGACTTTATGACATCCATTTCTTCTCTAACAGCTTTAACATACGGCAAATAAATGGCATTTATCATATTTTCACTTAGGACATTCGTTTTACAAAAATCAAATTCTACATGATTCTTGATGACAAACCCGTTGTAATGAAATGCTATCAGTTTATCGCTGTTGTGAAATAGTTCATTATCTTTAATAGTGAATAGGCTTTCTTTTGCGTTCCAGGGACCCGCAGTCCTATCAGGGTTCTCTATAACTTTAACGGATGGAAAACTTTGAACCCATTGATCCAAATATTTTTGATCCGCCCAGTACCCATCCTCAACTTTATCAAAACACCATTTTACACAATCTTTCCTCCATTTAAAAAGACATTCAAACGAGATTTCATTCCTCTGAAATCCTATAAGTCCAGCATCATAAGCCCCATAGTTTTTTTCATCTTCAGCGGAAGCCCTACGTGGAACTATAAAAACGGGGTGCTGTTGATTCAACTCATTAAATAAATTTTTGACATCCCTGAAAAAGTACATATCGGCGTCTGTATAGATAACAGAATTTATATTATAGTTATTTTTTAATACATATGAAATAAATGAAGCTTTTAAGGTTCGGCAATACTCATCGAAACTTCTGCTATCTTTAATACTTAATAACTCCTTGCCCTCAATATTTTTTAAGGTAATGAGAACGACATGATCCAAATCCATTTTATTTAGTAGGGAATAGGTGCTATCATCTAGACAACAAATCCAAAGTCGAAAATTCGATGTATTCTTTTTGAGGGAACGATAAAGTGCTAAACCTTGCGCCAGGTGTTTTTGGCTTATTATCGTACAGATGTTATATATTTCCTCAGTGGACAGGTTAACTTGAAGGTTAAAGTAATTTCTTACATGGTAGTCTTTGCTGTTTTTTTCGATATTAAAGTTACTTTCGACAGCTTTAATCTTATCCATTATTTCATTGCAAGCATTTAAATAGGGAATATAAAGATGTTTAATCACCTCATCCCTTTGATTCATTACATAGTTGCATATATCAAACACATTGCCATCATAATATTTGAATCCGTAATAATGGAAAAATACAACTTTTTCATTGTCGATATAAATATCATTACCTGAATGAATGACTGAACTTTCTTTGAACCGATAATTTATGATATAAGGAGTAAGATTAACTCCTATATTTTCAATTATTCCTACATTTTTAAATCTTTTCGTCCAATCATTTGCATATACTTGATCACTCCAAAGTCCATTTTCCCACTTATCAAAACACCATTCTATCAACTTCTGTCTAAACCATTGGAGACACTCGAGTGCATGATCATCTCTTTTGAAGCCCATATAACCCGTATTAAAGACACCGTTAGTATCACCCAAGAATTTATGTTCTTCACGCCATTTTTCCTCAGTCAGCGTAATAGAGTAGTCTCCCCATTCGGTAAAGATAGGTTCGGGATCGGAGAGAAACAAAGTATCACCATCTAGCCATACAATATGATTAATTTCGGAAAACTGGTTAAATAAAAACAGACATATTGATGCCTTAGATGTCCAGATATACTCCTTGTCATTTCGGGAGTTCTTTACGGAAAGTAAGATCTTGTCTTCCTTTTCAATTTCCTCCATGCTTATGATCGTTGCATGAGCTAGGTTCATTTTCTCGAATATATTTTTTGCCTCTTCATGTAGGCAAATCATAAAAAATTCAAAGTCTTTATCATGTTTTTCTAGAGAATTGTATAATAATAAACCTTTATAAGCATAATCTTTACTAAACGTTGAACAATAATAGTGTTTCAACTGCCCAAACTCCTTCCAAATTAAATTTTCCTTAAATACGGGTAATTAAGCAGTTTTCCCTAATAGTTGTTTAATCATATATATAACGATAATCAAAAACCTTCTTCTTTTTTATTGATTCTTGATTTAGTAAAAATTCATCCCAAGCTGTTAAAATAACAACATGATTGACTTTCGCAAGTAATGATTTTAAGTCAGAAGAATATTCAATTGGAAGGCTATATGCCTCTTTAAACTCTTCAATAGCCATCGGGTCATAAGCGATAATATTTTTATATCCTTTTTGTAATAAGCCATCAATAATTGATTTTGCTGGTGTATCCCTTATGTCATTTGAATTTGGCTTAAATGCTAAACCGAGAATTCCTATAGGCTCTTTCTCCGTTACTTTTCCTGCTACATCATTAACAACAAATTCTTTCATTGTTTCATTTACCTTTAAGGTTCCTTTTAATAGTTCTGGTGAGTAGGAGTTTTTTAATGCCTGATTAACTAATGCCTTCGTATCCTTTGGAAGACAATACCCTCCAAAACCACAACCTGGATAAACATAAGACGTCATATTGGATGGCGCACCAAACCATCTTTTATCAAGGTGCAAAACTTGAAAAGATTTTTTTATATCTATATCTCCTATATACTTAGCGATTAATGACTGTTCGTTCGCAAAACTAATAAGAGTCGCTAGTAAAGTATTAGATAAATACTTAATAAATTCTGCCGTATTTAAACTAACCCTGTAGATTGGGACGTGAAATGACTGATAAATACTTTCCACGTACTGTCCGCTCTTATCTTCTTCCTGACCAATAACAATACGATCTGGATTCATAAAATCTTCCCAAGCATAACCTTCTCTTAAAAATTCAGGATTATTGGTTAAGCCAATATCAACACCGACCTTAAAACCTAGATTTTCTATATATGGTTTAATCCTTTCACTTGTTGTAGATGGAGGAATAGTCGATTTTAGGACTAACACCTTAAAATTCGGCTTTTTTATACATGCAGTTATACTTTTAATAGCATCGAAAATATAACCTAAATGTGCACTTCCATCTGTTTTACTTGGGGTTCCTACACAAAGAAAGATCACTTCACTTTTGTCAACAGCTTCCTGTAAATCCTCTACAATCTTAAATCCTATATTTAAATGCTGATTTAATTTCTCATTAAGATAAGGTTCATAAAAAGGAATATTCCCTTTTGTTAACATCTCTTTTTTCTTTTGATCAATATCATAGCCATAAACACTATATCCTTTATCGCTAAAGCCTAAAGCTGTTGTCAATCCAACAAAACCAAGGCCGATAACAGTAATCAATGAATGTCCCCTCTTTCTTTTAAAAAGGTTAGAAAGCGATGCACACCTTCAACGACTGAAATGGAAGGAGAAAAATGTAAAAGTTTTCTGGCCTTTGCAATGTTAGGGCATCTTCTTAAAGGATTATGTGTTAAATAACTTTTTTCCTCCGATTCCTTAAATTCTATCGATTGATTGAAATTAAAAATAGCTGATCCTGCATCCTTATAAATGCGGGCCAATTCTTTAATTGAAATTTCGGGCTTATCAATTCCTATATTAAAGTAGTCAAAGGGTTCATATAGGAGAGCCTTTAAATAACCAGTGATAGCATCTGTCACATAACAAAATGTTCGAGTTGGATTTCCGTCAGAATGCATGATTATTTTTTGATTTTCCATAACTGCCTTTGCAAAATCGGCCGGTACCCGCTTATCATTCAATCTCATTCCAGGTCCGTAATTATTAAATGGTCTGACAATCGAAATTGGCATGTTAAATTTTTCAGCATATAAATAGCAAAGCGTCTCTCCAAACCTTTTTGCCTCGTCATAGCATGCACGTGGTCCTATCATTGCCACATTTCCTCGATAATCCTCGGAAGTCGGGATATACTCTGGATAAGGGTCACCATAAATTTCGCTGCTTGAGAAGAATAAAAATCCTTTAATGTCTTTATCCTTATAAAAATCAAGCAATGCTCTTAATCCCCAAACGTTTGCATCAACGGTTTCCAAGGGGAATTTTCTATAATAGGTCGGTGAGGCAATAGAAGCCATGTGGATAATAAAGTCAACTTCGGCAATTTTAGTTGTGTCAAATAGTGAAAACTCAGTAATATCAAAAGTATATAATTCAATCTTAGGATTTGATTTGTTTATATCTGTAATCCATTTAGGCTTTCCTAGTTTAAAATTGTCAATTCCAATTATCTTTCTAACACCCAATTCATCCGAATACTCAGATAAAAAAGACACTAAATAATAACCTAAAAATCCAGCACAACCCGTCACCAAAATTGACGCATCCTTCAATTTTTCTTTTTCGGACTGTGTAAGACTATTGAAGATATATTGAAGGTCTGTCTGGTAGATCGTACGATTTCCATTTTCCAATTGTATACAGCTCCATTTTTATTAATTCCAAATTTTCCAAGGGGCTTTATTCGAATCCCACATCTCTTGTAAATACTTCTTATCTTTTAACGTGTCCATAGGCTGCCAAAAACCAGTATGTTTAAATGCCATTAATTGACCATCTTTAGCAAGTTTCTCTAGTGGTTCTTTTTCAAATGTTGTTTGATCACCATTGTTTAAATACTGAAATACTTCTGGCTGCAAAACAAAAAATCCAGCATTTATCCAACCGCCATCACCTTTTAGCTTTTCTTGAAAGTTGTCTACTCTTTGATCCGAAGACAAAGACAAAGCCCCAAACCTTCCCTTCGGCTGTGTGGCAGTTACTGTAGCCAATTTTCCATGAGACCGATGAAACTTAACTAATTCTTTTATATCAATATCGCCAACTCCATCTCCATAAGTCAGCATAAAAGGGTTATTCCCAATATAATTTTGGACTCTCTTGATCCTGCCACCTGTCAATGTGTTTAAACCTGTATAAACTAAAGTAACCTTCCATGGTTCAGTAAAATTCTGATGAATCGTACAACTATTTGCATTTTGAAAATCAAAGGTCACGTCTGAATGATTGAGAGTATAGTTTGAGAAGTACTCTTTTATAACATGACTTTTATACCCTAAACAGATAATGAATTCGTTAAAACCATAACTAGAGTACAACTTCATAATGTGCCATAGGATCGGTTTATCACCAATCTCAATCATAGGTTTGGGTATTAAGTGTGTTTCTTCACTGATTCTTGTTCCAAATCCTCCAGCTAAAATTACAACTTTCATGTCTTCCCTCCTTTTAATTACTTTAATAACATATGTACAGACCTTAAAATTGTTCAGGTATAAATACATGTTGAAAGGAAATGGAAAAAAACATCGCTTTTAAAGAACTTTATTAAAGTGATAAAAAATTACAGGTGAAGTTTAATCTTGAATTCAAATCAAATACATTCTTCTTTTTTATGAAACAGAAGACAGTGTTAAAGAATTAGAAGAGAGGTTTATCTAAATTACTATGAAAAACCTTTTACAGTAACAGATGGGTAAAAAGAGCGGATAGAGTGGAAGTTTTAAAGGTCGTAGAGGAATTGAACTTGGTCAAAATGTAGTTATAAAAAAGTTAATACTGGTCTAATAAAATTTCTGACATAGATATTTTGTAAATGAAGCATTTAACGCTCCTTCTAAATCTATGACATGGGAAACTAAGAAAGCACAACCATTGTCATCCCTTTTTTCTGAAACACGTTAACTTTCATCATCATTCAAGCCATTTTAATTTTCTAGTTAAGCAAAGTTAAGGACAAATTGTTCCATATGACTTTTTAAATCATTAATAATATCAACTGGCTGTTTATTCGTGGTGTCATAGAGATAGTTTTTGTTTGCTGAATCTTTTTCAAGTTGGTCAAGTAAAAATAAAGAACCATCTATCAAATAATCGTCTCCTCTTTTATTTAATCGACTAATAAGCGTATCCCTGTTTGCCCTTAATATAACATAATAAATTTTTACATTTAATTCTGAAATTTGATTGTAGAACCACTGCAATGATTCTTCAAAATTCCCATAATCGATTATTACATTAATATTATTTTCAATAGAATTCCGCGTTAAGGAAAGGATATTTTTCCACATTAATTGCTTTTTTTCCAACGTTGGTATCTCTTTTCCCACGAGCATGTTTTTAATTATGTCTCCTTCAATTACTGAGACTTTTTCCATATCTGCAGCAAGTACCTTTGTGACGGTTGATTTACCAACTCCATATGGACCTGATAAGATAAAAATAGAACTATTGGTACTCTTATTCATTTAAATCTCCTTCCGAAATCCTAAGTTATTTTTTTATTATTACGCCAGGTCCTTAATTAACCTGCTTTATTAGTACTGTAAGAAATGGCTCCCATATCACCCACCATTTTTGACCTCAATGGAGCTCACTAGATCCCTTTTATGAAAATCGTTTATTTATAAAATTCGTCCGTAATTGTTATATCGATTTGTTGAACATTTAACTGCAGATCTTATTACATAAAAACACACTCATTTTTTATAAAGAATATGCGTATACTTATCATCCTGTGCTTAAAATATTGAACATTACGGAACCAGTCCTGTTAGTTGGGTTGATCCCGGTAACAGCTAGGGTACCCGTTCCAATCCCCGTTCCTCTTCGATTGCTTATCCAAGTGATATATTGGACAGATTAATTAAAAATACACATTCTGCATCCAATAACAAGTTATGAGTTACGCCACACTCATGCATCACTTTTATTTGTAGATGGAACAGTATTAAAGAGATTTCAGGATCGACTTGGGCATACAGATGTTAAAATGACCATGAACATTTATACACACGTTTCCAACACCTTAGAAGAGCAAACAGCCGCAAAGTTTCACAAGTTCATTGAGCTATAATTGGTGGTCAATCGTGGCCAAAAAATATTCCGCGGTCAAAATGTGGTCAAAAGCTCTTTTCAGGCATAAAAAAAACCCCCAGCCAAATATGACTGAGAGTCTTTGTGAGTTCGCAAAAAATTAACGCTTTGAGAACTGAGGCGCACGACGAGCACCTTTAAGACCGTATTTCTTACGTTCTTTCATACGTGCATCACGAGTTAATAAACCAGCGCGCTTTAATGTTGGACGGTATTCAGGGTCAACTTGAAGTAATGCGCGAGCAATACCGTGGCGGATTGCGCCAGCTTGACCAGTGTAACCACCGCCGCTTACGTTTACAAGAACATCGTAGCTGCCTACAGTTTCAGTAGCTACTAATGGTTGTCTTACAACAACACGTAAAGCTTCAAATGGGATATATTCTTCGATGTCACGACCATTAATGACAATTTTGCCTGTGCCTGGAACTAAGCGCACACGTGCGACAGAGCTCTTACGGCGGCCAGTACCAATATATTGAACTTGTGCCAAGTTAATTTCCTCCCTCTTAATTAACCGCGAAGTTCGTAAACTTCAGGTTTTTGTGCTTGGTGCGCATGCTCTGCACCAGCGTATACGTGTAACTTTTTGAACATTTGACGTCCAAGAGAATTCTTTGGAAGCATGCCTTTAATAGCAAGCTCAATCATTTTCTCAGCATAGTTAGTACGCATTTCAAGAGCCGTTCTTTGCTTTAAACCACCTGGGTGTAAGCTGTGACGGTAGTAGATTTTGTCGTTTAATTTGTTACCAGTTAATTGGATCTTAGAAGCATTAAGAATGATCACATGGTCACCAGTGTCCACATGTGGTGTGTAAGTTGGCTTATGTTTACCACGTAGGATTGATGCAACTTCAGAAGCAAGACGTCCAAGAGTTTTGCCTTCTGCATCAACTACGTACCATTTACGCTCGATATTGTTGGCATTTGCCATAAACGTTGTACGCATGAGTTTACCTCCTAATTAAATCTGTAAAGATATTTTTTTCGCACGGTAATGGGCGAAATCCTGTTTATCCTGTTCCGGGGAATAAACCGATCTGCATTTGTGCGTTTCATTTTTTTACAATCATATATTTTCAATCACGATTAAGACTTTCCGGGGCTTTATCGTGGGATTAAAAACACACACATATAATATAATAAATACTCCTGCCATAATTGTCAAGAAAAATGTTACACCAGGTTAGGTTGTTTTAATAATAAACTTTCCAAAGGTACAATCCATGGGCTGGGGCAGTCTTGCCTGCGTAACCTCGATCCTTTTTTTCTAAGATTTCCAGGATCTCCTCCGGCCTACGATCGCCAGCACCTACTTCTAATAATGTTCCCACTAGAATTCGAACCATATTGTACAAAAAGCCATTTCCGACAAATCGGAGCGTCAAAAGTTTCTTATCCTGTATAAACTCAATGGACTCAATAGTACGGATTTTATCTTCAACCTCTGATTTTGCGGAACAAAAGCTAGTAAAATCATGGGTACCCAGAAAATAACGGCTTGCTTTTTCCATATCTTCGACGTTCAGACGATAAGGATATTGATAGGCCCAATTCCGAAGAAACGGGTCACGCTCTGAAGATAAATTCAGCTGATAGCGATATTCCTTCCCCATTGCTGCAAATCGGGCATGGAAAGAATCCAGAACCCTTTCAACAGAGAGAATAGAGATTTCTTCCGGAAGCAGGGAATTTAAAGCAATCACCCATTTCTCTTCAGGAATTGAAAGTGGGGAATCAAAATGAATGACTTGTCCCTTTGCATGGACTCCTGCATCCGTTCTCCCTGAGGCTGAAACTTTCACTTCAATCCCTTTATGCATTTTTGTTAAAACCGACTCAAGGACCCCCTGGACAGTCCGTCCCTTTGGCTGAACTTGATATCCGTTAAACCCGGTCCCGTCATATGCAATGATTGCTTTGTATCTCTGCATGATTACCCCTCATTAAGTCCGAAATAAAACCAAAAGGATCGTTAAGCCCGCTAATATCACCAATTGGATGGTATCTGCTGCTTTCCAGCTCAGCTGGCGGTATTTAGTACGTCCCTCACCGCCGCGATACCCCCTTGCTTCCATGGCAATTGCCAGTTCTTCAGCACGCTTAAACGAGCTGACAAACAGCGGTATCAATAAAGGAATAACAGCTTTAATTCGTTCCTTGACCGGCCCACTGGCAAATTCGACACCTCTGGCGATTTGTGCCTTCATGATCTTATCGGTTTCCTCCATAAGGGTTGGGATGAAACGTAAGGAAATCGACATCATGAGTGCCATTTCATGAACAGGAAACCGCACCTTTTTTAACGGTTGCAATAGAGTTTCCATGCCATCAGTAATCTCAATTGGCGTAGTGGTTAGCGTCAATAAAGAGGTCATTAGAATCAAGAATAAAAACCTTAATGAGATTAGAATTCCCATCCTAATACCTTCATCGTAGATATGAATAACTCCCCAATGATAGACTAGATGTCCTTCCTTCGTAAAAAACAATTGCAATACGAACGTAAAGATCACCAACCATAAGACAGGCTTTAGTCCTCCAAATAAAAAACGGGCAGGAATTTTTGATAAGGCAAGCATTAAAAATGTATAAATTCCAATAAGTGCATAGGTAATAAAATTATTGGCCAAAAAAATAATGCAAACAAATAAAAATATGACTAATAACTTTGAACGGGGGTCCATTTTATGGATCAGTGAATCCGCTGGAACATATCGTCCAAAAATCATTTTTTCCATCATGATCGGACACCTCCGGCTAAAAACTCTGCTACTGCCGTAGATAGTTCATCAATGGATAGATAAATTTTCCCCAGTTGCCTACCGAGCTTTTCTTCAAGCTTCAGCTGAAACCTTACCACTTCAGGAACATCCAGACCCATCTTCACTAATTCTGTAGGATTGGTGAAAATTTCTTCAGGTGTTCCTTTATTGACAACTTTACCTTGCTGCATAATGACAATTTGATCTGCATACCTGGCAGCATCCTCCATACTGTGGGTAACGAGAATCGTCGAAAGCTGTCTTTCCTTATGGAGCGCGTAAAACATATCCATAATTTCTTTTCGGCCTCGTGGATCCAATCCTGCTGTTGGTTCGTCTAACACTATAATATCTGGTTCCATTGCTAAAACGCCTGCGATCGCAACCCGACGCATTTGCCCACCCGATAGATCAAATGGTGATTTTTCTAAGATCTCTTCACCAAGACCCACTTGTTTTAAAGCTACCCGGGCTCTTTGCTTTGCTTGCGCTTCGGAAACCCCGAAATTCATTGGTCCAAAAATAATATCCTTTTCCACTGTCTCCTCAAACAATTGATGTTCGGGAAACTGAAATACAATCCCCACACGTTGACGGATTGGTTTTAGGTTTTTATTTTTCTGACGCGCCTTGATTTCTTGATCACCAATTTTTACTGTGCCAGACGTTGGTACAAGAAGGGCATTTAAGTGCTGCAATACAGTGGACTTTCCAGATCCGGTATGACCGATTAAAGCAAGATATGTTCCAGAGGGTATATCAATCGATACATCTTGAATCGCCAATCTTTCAAATGGAGTATTGGCTTGATAGCGGTATTCTACATGCGAGAGTGAGATGTCCATAGCTCTGTCACCAACTCTTCCTCGGAAAGATAATGCTTTGATACATGTATGCCATGTTGTCTAAATGCTTTGCTCATTTTTACAGAGAACGGTATATCTAACCCTAGTTGAACCAGTTCTTCATCCATCACAAAAATATCTTCCGGAGTACCTTCACGATAGACTTTACCTTGATTCATAACGATAATTCGATCAGCTTTTGCAGCTTCGTCTAAGTCATGTGTAATAGAAATAACAGTTAATAACTTTTCTTCTTTTAAAAGCCTCACTGTTTCCAACACTTCTTCTCTGCCTCGAGGGTCAAGCATTGAGGTTGCCTCATCTAATATAATAATTTCAGGCCTTAAAGCCAGAACACCTGCAATCGCAACTCGTTGCTTTTGACCGCCGGATAGATGATGGGGCTCTTGATATAGAAATTGATCCATTTTAACTCTTTTTAATGAATCCTCAACTCTTTGGACCATTTCTTCTCTTGGAACCCCAAAGTTTTCTAAACCAAAAGCCACATCATCTTGAACGGTCGTCCCAACAAACTGGTTATCAGGGTTTTGAAATACCATACCAATTTTTCTACGAATATCCCAAATCGAGTTCTCATCCAGCTTGATGCCACAAACTGTAATTTCCCCCTCTTTAGGAAACTGTAGGCCATTCAGCAATTTTGCCATTGTTGATTTTCCTGAACCATTATGACCGACTATGGCAAGCCACTCCCCTTCATGTATATCAAAAGATACCTGATGTAGGGCATAGCGTTCTTGTGTATCATATTGAAAAGAAACCCTATCTAGGGAAACAATTGGCTTTTTCATCACAGCGTTACTCCTCTCTCCAAAAGCAGAAGACACCTTGCTGATCTCTTCTCTTCTCATCTCTGCTCTGCAAAAACATTTAGATACAAAAAAAGCCCGCACCCCGTCCCCAGGCAGCACGTAATCACTGCAATATTAGGGATCTCTGTAAAGAAATCGGGAGGGGGTGCATGAGCTAGACGAGACATGAAAAAGAAATATCCTTATAAAGCATTTCTTTCCGGGAAAGCTATAAAAACTCTCCTTAAGCTCTTTGAAAAAGAGTCATGCTCATCATAACGCTCGTTTTTGGCTTGGTTCGTTTTATATGAAAGTAATTGTAAACAGAAAAAGGGCAGAGAACAAGTTTTGTTACTCAAACTGTCCAGTACCCTTGTTGTCTGTTAAAGATATTAAACTAACTCGATGATAACCATTGGTGCACCATCGCCGCGGCGAGGTCCAAGTTTCATAATACGAGTGTATCCACCTTGACGCTCTTGGTAACGAGTAGCGATATCAGTGAATAGTTTTTGAAGTGCATCTTGGCCATTTTCTGCATTTGCAACTTCATTACGAACATAAGCAGCTGCTTGGCGACGAGCATGAAGGTCACCGCGTTTTCCTAAAGTGATCATTTTTTCAACAGCAACACGAAGTTCTTTCGCGCGAGTTTCTGTTGTTTCAATGCGCTCGTTGATAATTAAATCAGTTGTTAAATCGCGAAGCATAGCTTTACGCTGTGCACTAGTACGTCCTAACTTTCTGTATGCCATGAAGGGTTCCCTCCTTTTTGAAGTCATTAAAAGGATTGTATTAGCTTATTATTAATCGTCTTTACGTAAGCCCAATCCAAGCTCTTCTAGTTTTGCCTTCACTTCTTCAAGTGATTTACGGCCCAAGTTACGTACTTTCATCATATCTTCTTCAGTCTTATTTGCTAATTCCTGAACAGTGTTAATTCCAGCACGTTTTAGACAGTTATAAGAACGAACAGAAAGGTCAAGTTCCTCAATAGTCATCTCAAGGACTTTTTCTTTTTGATCTTCTTCTTTTTCAATCATGATTTCGGCATTTTGAGCTTCATCAGTTAAACCGACAAAGATGTTCAAATGCTCAGTTAAAATTTTAGAACCAAGGGCAATCGCCTCTTTTGGCCCAGTGCTACCATCTGTCCAAACATCGAGTGTCAGCTTATCATAGTTAGTCAACTGACCAACACGAGTGTTTTCTACCTGATAAGATACACGAGAAACCGGCGTATAAATTGAATCAATTGGAATAACACCAATTGGTTGATCTTCACGCTTATTTTGATCAGCAGGTGTATAACCGCGACCACGTCTTGCAGTTAAACGCATACGAAGATGTCCATTTGCCGCCAATGTTGCAATATGAAGATCTGGATTTAAGATCTCGACATCACTATCGTGGGTAATATTACCGGCAGTGATAGGACCTTCACCTTGAACATCAATTTCTAATGTTTTTTCTTCATCAGAATAGATTTTTAGTGCAATCTTTTTGATGTTAAGAATAATGGATGTTACATCCTCTACGACGCCTTCAATTGTTGAGAACTCATGAAGTACCCCGTCTACCTGAATCGAAGTAACAGCGGCACCTGGGAGTGAAGATAATAGGATACGACGTAAGGAGTTACCCAAAGTGGTACCATATCCACGCTCAAGCGGCTCTACGACGAACTTACCGTACTTGGCATCATCGTTAATCTCAACCGTTTCGATTTTTGGTTTTTCTATTTCGATCATCAAATAACCCTCCTTCAAAACGTCGAAACCTCGATTAGTTTACTAATCGAAATTCCCCCATGTATACTTTCCCGTTTTGTGCACAACAACTGGAATGATCTTTCTGTTATGGTCAAAAATTTATATCATATCCCATTATAGACAAATGATACAAATTCTATACAGAAAAATTATACGCGACGACGTTTTGGCGGACGGCATCCGTTATGAGGAACAGGTGTTACATCTTTAATAGCAGTTACTTCTAAACCAGCGGCTTGAAGAGCACGGATGGCAGCCTCACGTCCGGCACCAGGTCCTTTAACTGTTACTTCTAAAGTTTTCATACCATGTTCCATAGATGTTTTAGCAGCTGTTTCAGCAGCCATTTGTGCTGCGAATGGAGTAGATTTACGAGAACCTTTAAATCCAAGCGCACCTGCACTAGACCAAGAAATTGCATTACCATGAACATCAGTGATAGTTACAATCGTATTGTTAAAAGTTGAACGGATATGAGCAATACCAGCTTCAATATTCTTTTTAACACGACGTTTACGTGTATTCGTTTTACGTGCCATTTAAATTAACCTCCTTTGCCGATTACTTCTTCTTGTTCGCTACAGTCTTACGAGGACCTTTGCGAGTACGAGCGTTGTTTTTCGTATTTTGTCCACGAACAGGTAAACCACGACGGTGGCGTAATCCGCGGTAGCAGCCAATTTCCATTAAACGTTTGATGTTTAAAGAAACTTCACGGCGAAGGTCACCTTCAACTTTTAACTTGTCGATGATGTCACGGATTTTATTTAATTCTTCTTCTGTTAAATCACGCACACGAGTATCTTCAGAAACACCGGCTTCTGCTAAGATCTTTTGTGCTGTTTTTTTGCCAATACCAAAAATGTAAGTTAAAGAGATTACTACACGCTTTTCGCGTGGAACATCTACACCAGCAATACGTGCCATTTAAAATGCACACCTCCCTCGAGTTTATCCTTGTTTTTGTTTATGCTTAGGGTTTTCACAGATAACCATGACTTTTCCGCGTCTACGGATAACTTTGCACTTTTCGCAGATCGGTTTAACAGATGGTCTTACTTTCATTATCCTAACCTCCTTAATAGTACGGAGTGCAAGCAATTATTTAAAACGGTAAGTGATTCTTCCGCGTGTTAAGTCATATGGAGAAAGCTCAACAGTCACTTTATCTCCTGGAAGAATTCGAATGAAGTGCATACGAATCTTACCAGATACATGAGCCAGCACAGTATGACCATTTTCTAATTCTACCTTAAACATTGCATTTGGCAAAGTTTCAATTACTTTACCTTCAATTTCAATTACATCATCTTTGGCCATTGGTCTCGTCTCCCTTCTCCGAAATTGATTTATTAGCGTTTATGGAAAACTGTCATGCAAAGCGGGTCTTTCAATGTACGTCTTTATGCAACCTTATAATTTTAACATACTTATTAAGGTTTTGTCCTTAAAAATTTGTAAAAATTATAGATTAGACATAGTTAGTACAATTATTCTCACACTGTAAGTCTTGCCCAACACTACGTCCTACATACTTGCATACAATAGAAAAGCCATTTGCTTCCACATGCTTTTAGATCATAATTGAGATGTTCGAGAGCCGCTCGCCAGGTTTCCCCTGGGGGTGATGCCATTTGTCATTAATGAAGGCCCCCAAGTAATTCTTCAATATCAGCTAATACCTTTTTAATATCCTGCTGACCATCGATATTACGTAAATATCCTTTTGTCTCGTAGAAAGTTAATAATGGCTCTTGTTGTTTGATATTTACATCAAGTCTATTTTGAACTGTTTCTGCATTATCATCTGCACGTTGATAAAGCTCACCGCCACAACGATCGCATACGCCTTCTTTTGCAGGAGGGTTAAATACAAGATGATAAGTAGATCCACAATTCTTGCAGATTCGACGACCGGTCAAACGCTCCATTAAAATACTTTTATCCACATTAATATTAATGACATAATCAATCTTTTTGTTTAAATCAACCAGTAGATTTTCCAATGCTTCTGCTTGAGGTACTGTTCTAGGGAATCCATCTAAAAGGAAGCCCTTTTGACAGTCATCTTTGCTTAACCGTTCACGAACAATGCCAATTGTTACTTCATCAGGAACAAGTTCACCTTTATCCATGAATGATTTAGCTTTTAACCCTAATTCCGTTCCCTCTTTCATAGCTGCACGGAACATATCACCTGTTGAAATATGAGGGATGCCGTATTTATCGACGATTTTTTCAGCCTGGGTACCTTTTCCAGCACCGGGTAGCCCCATTAATACTAAATTCACACGTGTTCCCCCTCGTGCCTTAAATAAGGTTTTAGGGATCTAGTCCCCAAAACCAATTATTTAATAAATCCTTTATAATGACGTTTAACCAATTGTGCTTCAAGCTGCTTGTAAGTTTCCAGTGCAACACCGACAACAATCAGCAAGCTAGTTCCACCAATCTGCGCACTTTGTGGTAAGTTTGCAATTTTAATAAAAATTACTGGCAATACCGCGATAATTGATAAGAAAATGGCACCAACAAAGGTTAAACGGTATAATACGCGCGTTAAATATTCTTGTGTGCTTTTACCAGGACGAATTCCAGGAATATAACCGCTTTGCTTCTGTAGGTTTTCAGCTGCTTGTTCAGGATTAACTTGAATAAACGCATAAAAATAGGTAAAAGCAATAATTAATGCTGCATACAACGTCATCCCAATTGGATGAGAGTAATCAAATACTTTCGTAATCCAAATCGTTACATCATTTGTTGGAAAAAATGATGCAATGGTCCTCGGTGTTACAATAAATGAAACAGCGAAGATAACAGGAATAACACCAGCTGCATTAACCTTTAACGGCATATGAGTGGATTGACCACCAACCGGGTTGCGTCCGGCAACCATACGTTTAGCATATTGAATAGGAATTTTACGAGTAGCCTGTTGGATGAAAATTACGCCAACGACAATAGCGATGACAGCAAGCGCAATTAATACAACAGTTACAATACGTAAGAATAATTGCTCACCAGCATTTTCGAACTGTTGGACATAGATCTGATTTATAGTAGTAGGAATTCCCGCAGCAATACCCGCAAAAATGATAATGGAAATACCATTTCCAACGCCTTTTGAAGTAATCTGCTCACCTAGCCACATTAAAAAAGATGTACCAGCAGTTAATACGACAGCAATTAAAAGATACGTAGTAATTCCAGGGTTTTCAATTAATTGTCCTTGGGCAAGGTTATTAAAACCATAGGACATACCTAACGCCTGAATAAAGCCAAGTACTACAGTGAAATATCGAGTGAATTGGGCAAGTTTACGTCGTCCAGCCTCTCCTTGCTTAGACCATTCCGTAAACTTTGGAACAACATCCATTTGCAGAAGTTGGATAATAATCGATGCCGTGATATATGGCATGATTCCCATAGCAAATATGGAGAATTTCTTCAATGCTCCACCGCCAAATGTATTCAAAACACCGAAAACACTTAGTTTATCTTGTGCTGCAAGAACATCTGCATTTATATTTGGAACTGGAATAAACGTTCCAATACGAAATACAACTAACATTAAAAGGGTGAATATAATCTTGCGTCTTATATCACCCACGCGCATAAAATTGGAGATAGTTTGGAACATTAGATCACCTCAGTAGTTCCGCCGGCAGCTTCGATTGCTTCCTTAGCAGCAGAGGAGAATTTATGAGCTTTAACAGTAAGTTTTTTCTCAACGTTCCCTTTTGCAAGAATCTTAATCCCTGCTCTTTCGTTACTTACAACGCCTGTTTCGATAAGAAGTTCTGGAGTAACTTCAGTACCGTCTTCAAAGCGGTTTAACGTATCAAGGTTCACAACAGCGTATTCTTTACGGTTTACGTTTGTAAATCCGCGTTTAGGTAAACGACGGAATAAAGGTGTTTGACCACCCTCGAAACCGATACGAACACCGCCGCCGGAACGGGCATTTTGTCCTTTATGACCTTTACCCGCAGTTTTCCCTTGACCGGATCCGATACCACGGCCTAAACGTTTACGCTCTTTACGAGAACCCTCGGCAGGTTTTAACTCATGAAGTTTCATATTGGCACCTCCTTATAAAAGAAAACAATTAATTATTGTTCTTTAACTGATACAAGGTGAGCAACTTTATTAATCATACCGCGAATAGCAGCGTTATCCTGATGCTCAACTGTTTGATTCATTTTACGTAAACCTAGCGCTTTAACTGTTTCGCGTTGGTCCTCAGGGCGACCAATTACGCTGCGAGTGAGGGTAATTAAAAGTGTGTTCGCCATTTGATTTCCCTCCTTATCCTAACAGTTCTTCTACTGATTTACCACGTAATTTTGCTACGTCCTCAGCACGTTTTAATTGTTTTAAACCTTCCATTGTTGCGCGAACCATGTTAATTGGAGTATTAGTTCCAAGTGATTTTGAAAGAATATCACCAACTCCAGCTAATTCAAGAACCGCACGAACCGGACCACCAGCGATAACTCCAGTACCTTCAGAAGCAGGCTTTAGAAGAATTTCGCCGGCGCCAAAACGTCCAATTACTTGGTGAGGAACAGTTGTTCCAACCATTGGCACTTCGATTAAGTTTTTCTTTGCATCTTCGATTGCTTTACGAATAGCATCTGGTACCTCTTGAGCTTTACCAGTACCGAATCCGACATGACCGTTTTTATCTCCAACTACTACAAGAGCGGAGAAACGGAAACGACGTCCACCTTTAACAACCTTTGCAACACGGTTAACCGTAACTACGCGTTCTTCTAGTTCAAGCTTGTTTGGATCAATACGACGCATCTTTTTGTGTCCCTCCTTTGTCTATTAAAATTGTAAGCCGTTTTCGCGAGCAGCATCAGCTAGTGCTTGAATACGTCCATGGTATAAGTATCCTCCACGGTCAAAAACAACTGCAGAGATACCTTTTTCTACCGCACGTTTAGCAACTAATTCTCCGACCTTTTGTGCTGCTTCAACGTTGCTTGAAGACTCAAGGTTAAATTCTTTATCAAGTGTAGAAGCACTTGCTAAAGTAACACCTGCTATGTCATCGATTAACTGTGCATAAATATGCTTATTTGAACGAAACACGTTAAGACGTGGACGAGCAGAAGTACCGCTAAGTTTCGCACGAACACGAGCATGTCTTTTACGGCGAGTAGCGTTTTTATCTTGCTTCGTAATCATTTACGTCACTCCTTTCGTTTACCTATGCGGCATTACTTACCTGTTTTACCTTCTTTACGACGTACAAATTCACCTTCGTAGCGAATCCCTTTGCCCTTGTAAGGCTCTGGAGGACGAACTTGGCGAATATTAGCCGCTAATGCACCTACACGTTCTTTATCTGTACCTTTAATAGTGATTTTTGTATTTGCAGGTACTTCGATTTCAAGACCAGCTTCAGGTGTAATTTCTACTGGATGAGAATATCCAACGTTTAATACAAGTTTGCTACCTTGCTTTTGAGCACGGTATCCAACCCCGATTAACTCTAATCTCTTCTCAAAACCTTTGGAAACACCTTCAACCATATTGGAAAGGATCGCACGAGTTGTTCCGTGCAATGCGCGGTGTTCCTTCGCATCAGATGGACGAGTAATTGTTACAACATTCTCTTCAATAGCGATATTGATGTCAGGATTAAAAGAACGAGTTAACTCGCCTTTTGGTCCTTTAACAGTAACTGTGTTGTTATTTAAAGTAATTGTAACCCCTGTTGGGATTTCAATAGGTTTTTTACCTACGCGAGACATTTAGTGCACCTCCATTCATTCGAAAACTCGATTACCAAACGTATGCTAGTACTTCTCCACCAATTTGTTTTGAACGAGCTTCTTTGTCCGTTACAACACCTTGTGAAGTTGATACTAGTGCTACACCAAGACCATTAAGTACCTTAGGTACCTCATTAGATTTAGCGTAAACTCGAAGTCCAGGCTTGCTTATGCGCTTTAATCCAGTTATAACACGTTCGTTATTTGTACCGTACTTCAAGAAGATACGGATAATACCTTGTTTGTTGTCATCGATATATTCAACGTCACGTACGAAACCTTCGCGCTTTAAAATTTCAGCAATTTCTTTTTTGATATTAGAAGCAGGCACTTCTAATTTCTCGTGACGTACCATGTTCGCATTACGAATGCGAGTAAGCATATCAGCAATTGGATCTGTCATGACCATTATTTTTACCTCCTTCCCAGACTTGGGTTTTACCAGCTAGCTTTTTTAACACCAGGAATTTGTCCTTTGTATGCTAATTCACGGAAACAAATACGGCATAACTTAAATTTACGGTATACAGAGTGTGGACGACCACAACGTTCGCAGCGTGTGTACTCTTGCACTTTGAATTTAGGTGTGCGTTTTTGTTTCACAATCATTGACTTTTTAGCCACGTTTTCGCCTCCCTTATTTAGCGATTACTTTTGGAATGGCATTCCAAGTTGAGTTAAAAGTTCACGAGACTCTTCATCAGTATTTGCAGTTGTTACGATAACGATATCCATACCACGAACTTTGCTTACTTTATCGTAATCAATTTCAGGGAAGATTAACTGTTCTTTAATACCTAATGTATAGTTACCGCGACCATCGAAGGCTTTTTTAGATACTCCACGGAAGTCACGTACACGAGGAAGAGAAACTGAAACCAGTTTATCTAGGAATTGGTACATGCGTTCACCACGAAGAGTAACTTTTGCACCAATCGGCATACCTTCACGCAGACGGAAACCAGCGATGGATTTTTTAGCACGAGTAACGACTGGCTTTTGACCAGTGATGATCGTTAATTCTTCAACTGCGTTATCAAGTGCTTTCGCGTTTTGAACAGCGTCACCAACACCCATGTTGATAACGATTTTTTCAACTTTTGGTACTTGCATAACTGATTTATAGTTAAACTTGCTCATAAGAGCAGGAGAAATTTCCTTTGAATACTTTTCTTTTAGGCGGTTCATTTAGTGTACCTCCCTTCTTTTATAAACTATTTATCTAAAACTTCACCGGATTTTGCTACGCGTACTTTTTTGCCATCAACCAATTTATGACCTACACGTGTTGGGTTTCCAGTTTTAGGGTCGATAGGCATAACATTTGATACATGAATTGGAGCCTCAAAGTTGATAATGCCGCCTTGTGGGTTAACCTGAGAAGGTTTAGAGTGTTTTTTAACAATGTTAACACCCTCAACAAGTACACGGCTTTCTTTAGGATAAGCAGCTAGGATCACACCTGTTTTGCCTTTATCCTTACCAGAGATCACTCTGACCTTATCACCTTTTTTAACATGCATCCGTAAGCACCTCCTTAAAGGCAATTAAATTTCATTATAGTACTTCTGGAGCTAGAGAAACGATTTTCATAAAGTTGTTATCGCGAAGTTCGCGAGCAACTGGTCCAAAGATACGAGTTCCACGAGGACTCTTATCTTCTTTAATAATGACACATGCATTCTCATCGAAACGAATATATGAACCGTCTTGACGACGAACACCACTCTTAGTACGAACAACAACTGCTTTTACTACGTCACCTTTTTTAACAACGCCACCTGGTGTTGCTTGTTTCACCGTACAAACAATAATATCGCCGATATTTGCAGTCTTGCGGCCAGAACCACCAAGAACTTTAATTGTTAGTACTTCACGCGCACCAGAGTTGTCAGCAACTTTTAAACGTGATTCTTGTTGAATCATGTGTTTAACCTCCCTTCGGAAATGTTGCGGTATCCGAACAATTAAATAATAACAGCTTTTTCTACTACTTCAACTAAACGGAAGCGCTTTGTAGCTGAAAGCGGACGAGTTTCCATAATACGTACGATATCGCCAGCTTTTGCTGTATTTTGCTCATCATGAGCTTTAAACTTTTTAGAGTACTTAACGCGTTTACCATAAAGCGGGTGCTTTTTGTATGTTTCTACAAGAACGGTGATTGTTTTATCCATTTTGTCAGAAACAACGCGACCAGTGTAAACTTTGCGTTGGTTACGTTCACTCATTTACGTGAACCTCCTCTCATTGATCACTTGTTAACGCTGATTTCTCTTTCACGAACAACAGTTTTCATGCGAGCAATCGCTTTACGTACTTCACGAATACGAGCTGTGTTTTCAAGTTGTCCTGTCGCCAATTGAAAGCGAAGGTTGAAAAGCTCTTCTTTAAGAGATTTTACTTTTTGTTCAATTTCTGCAGTGGTAAGGTCACGAATATCATTAGCTTTCATTTGATTCACCACCAATTTCTTCACGTTTTACAAACTTACATTTAACTGGAAGTTTGTGTGATGCAAGACGAAGAGCTTCACGAGCGATTTCCTCAGAAACGCCAGCAATTTCAAACATAATTTTCCCAGGTTTCACAACTGCTACCCATCCTTCAGGAGCACCTTTACCGGAACCCATCCGAACTTCTAGAGGCTTTGCAGTATATGGCTTATGAGGGAAAATTTTGATCCAAACTTTACCGCCACGTTTCATATAACGAGTCATAGCAATACGGGCTGCTTCAATTTGACGGTTTGTG
This sequence comes from Bacillus sp. JJ1764, assembly GCF_036962145.1. NCBI lineage: Bacteria > Bacillati > Bacillota > Bacilli > Caryophanales > Bacillaceae > Bacillus > Bacillus sp. JJ1764. The sequence continues at coordinate 23,996 of NZ_JBALNY010000097.1, forward strand.
ATCCAAGAAGCTTCTAATGCTTGAAGACCGAATTCACCGAAAGTTACTTCAGTACCGCCTTTTGCATTACCACGCATTTTACCACGATGTTGACGACGGAATTTTACGCGTTTAGGCAATAACATATTATTTGCCTCCTTCCTCAGTTTTCTTCTTAGTAGGAAGGACCTCTCCACGATAGATCCATACTTTTACACCAAGCTTACCATAAGTAGTGTCAGCTTCAGCTGTAGCATAGTCGATGTCAGCGCGAAGTGTATGAAGTGGAACTGTTCCTTCGCTGTAGTGCTCAGAACGAGCGATATCAGCACCGCCAAGACGACCGGATACCATTGTCTTGATTCCTTTAGCACCAGCACGCATAGCACGTTGGATAGCTTGCTTTTGTGCACGACGGAATGAAACGCGGTTTTCTAATTGACGAGCAATATTTTCTGCAACAAGTTTTGCATCAACATCAGCTTTTTTGATTTCAAGGATATTGATATGAACTCGTTTGCCAGTTAATTGGTTTAATGCTTTACGAAGTGCTTCAACTTCAGTACCGCCTTTACCGATAACCATACCAGGCTTAGCTGTATGGATCGTTACGTTCACACGGTTTGCAGCACGTTCGATTTCTACTTTAGAAACAGAAGCATCTTTTAAACGCTTCGTGATATATTCACGAACTTTAATATCTTCGTGTAAAAGATCAGCAAAGTCTTTGCCTGCGTACCATTTAGATTCCCAATCGCGGATGATTCCAATACGCAAACCGACCGGATTAACTTTTTGACCCACAGATTACCCCTCCTTCTTCTCTGATAAAACGATTGTAATATGGCTTGTGCGCTTGTTGATTTGGCTTGCACGGCCCATTGCACGAGGACGGAAACGTTTTAAGGTTGGTCCTTCATCAACGAATGCTTGAGCAACAACAAGATTGTTTACGTCCATTTCGTAGTTGTGCTCAGCGTTTGCCATAGCAGATTTTAATACTTTTTCAACTACTGGAGAAGCGGCCTTTGGAGTTAAATTTAAAATGGCTACTGCTTCACCAACTTGCTTTCCTCGAATTAAATCAACGACTAAACGTACTTTACGAGGAGCAATACGAACTGTTCTTGCAACAGCTTTAGCTTGCATTAGGATGCCCTCCTCTCTTAACGTCTTGTTTTCTTGTCATCACTAGCATGACCTTTGTAAGTACGAGTTGGAGCGAATTCTCCAAGCTTGTGACCTACCATGTCTTCAGTAACATATACAGGCACATGTTTACGGCCATCATAAACGGCGATCGTATGGCCAATAAATTGTGGGAAGATCGTAGAACGGCGAGACCAAGTTTTAACAACTTGCTTCTTTTCAGTTTCATTTAACTTTTCGATCTTTACCATTAAATGATCATCAACGAATGGTCCTTTTTTTAAGCTGCGACCCATGAATGAACCTCCCTTCGTAATTGGTCTACGGTTCTATTTGTGAACCGTAGTTCAATCACGTTATTTTTTAGCTCGACGAACAATAAGTTTATCTGATTTGTTTTTCTTCTTACGAGTTTTGTATCCAAGTGTTGGTTTGCCCCATGGAGTCATAGGAGACTTACGTCCGATAGGAGCACGACCTTCACCACCACCGTGTGGGTGATCGTTAGGGTTCATTACAGAACCACGTACTGTTGGGCGTTTGCCTAACCAGCGAGAGCGACCAGCTTTACCGATGTTGATAAGTTCGTGTTGCTCATTACCAACTTGACCAATGGAAGCACGGCACTCAGAAAGAATCATACGAACTTCACCAGAAGTTAAACGAACAAGAACGTATTTACCTTCTTTACCTAGTACTTGTGCAGAAGTTCCTGCAGAACGTACTAATTGTCCACCTTTACCTGGTTTTAATTCGATGTTGTGTACTACTGTACCAACAGGGATATTTACTAATGGAAGGGCATTACCCACTTTAATATCTGCTTCAGGACCAGACATTACTTCCATACCGACTTCTAAGTTTTTAGGAGCTAAGATATAACGCTTTTCTCCATCAACATAATTGATTAATGCAATATTTGCAGAACGGTTTGGATCGTACTCGATTGTGGCAACGCGTCCTGGAATGCCATCTTTGTTACGTTTAAAATCGATTAAACGATATTGACGCTTATGGCCGCCACCTTGATGACGAACAGTTAACTTACCTTGGTTATTACGGCCGCCTTTGCTCTTTAATGGAGCTAAAAGAGATTTTTCCGGAGTGCTAGTTGTGATTTCAGCGAAATCAGAAACTGTCATTCCACGACGACCATTGGAGGTAGGTTTGTACTTTTTAATCGCCATTTTATTTCCCTCCTCTTCTTGTTAAAATTCTAGCCTTCAAAGATTTCAATTTCTTTGCTGTCAGCTGTTAATTTTACGATTGCCTTACGGCGTTTATTTGTGTAACCACCGAATTTACCCATGCGCTTGAATTTACCTTTATAGTTCATGATATTAACTTTCTCAACATCAACGCCGAAGATTTCTTCGATTGCATCTTTAACTTGAGTTTTGTTAGCTTTCACATCAACTTCAAACGTATATTTTTTCTCAGCCATTAGGTCAGTAGAACGTTCAGTGATAACGGGGCGCTTAATGATATCGCGTGCATCCATTATGCAAGCACCTCCTCTACTTTTTCAACCGCTGCTTTAGTTATGATTAATTTATCATGATTTACAACATCTAAAACGTTGATTCCATCAGCAGTTACGACTGTTACACCAGGAATATTACGTGCAGAAAGTGCAACATTTTCATCTAGGTCAGCTGTAACAATTAGTGCTTTTTTCTCAACAGAAAGACCATTTAAAACAGCTTTGAATTCTTTTGTTTTTGGAGCTTCAAACGCTAAGCTATCTAGTACTAAGATGCTTTCCTCTAACACTTTAGAAGAAAGTGCTGATTTGATCGCTAAACGACGAACCTTCTTAGGTAATTTGTAGCTGTAGCTGCGTGGTTGTGGACCAAATACGATACCACCTCCGCGCCATTGTGGAGAGCGAATGGAACCTTGACGTGCACGACCAGTTCCTTTTTGACGCCATGGCTTACGACCACCACCGCGCACTTCAGAACGATTTTTTACTTTATGAGATCCTTGACGTAAAGAAGCTCTTTGCATAACAATCGCTTCGAATAATACGCTTTGGTTAGGCTCAATTCCAAATACAGTTTCGTTAAGTTCGATTTCTCCAACTTGAGAACCAGTTTGGTTTAATAATGCTACTTTAGGCATTCTATTGTTCCTCCTTTCTCTTGAAGTGATTATGCTTTAACCGCACTTTTAATTTTTAATAAAGCTTTTTTCGCTCCTGGTACGTTACCTTTGATTAGAAGCAAGTTGCGTTCTGTATCAACCTTAATGATTTCCAAGTTTTGAACTGTTACTTGATCTCCACCCATGCGTCCTGGTAATAATTTACCTTTGAATACACGGTTTGGAGCAACAGGTCCCATTGAACCAGGGCGACGATGATAACGAGAACCGTGAGCCATTGGTCCACGAGATTGTCCGTGGCGCTTGATAGAGCCTTGGAAACCTTTACCTTTAGAAATTCCTGTTACATCTACAAAATCGCCTGTAGCGAAAATATCAACTTTGACTTCTTGACCAACTTCATAGCCTGCTAAGTCATCTCCGCGGAATTCGCGAATGAAGCGCTTAGGAGCAGTATTTGCCTTGCTAACGTGTCCTTTTTCAGGTTTGTTAGCTAACTTTTCGCGTTTATCTTCAAAACCAAGTTGTGTTGAAACATATCCGTCAGTTTCTACAGATTTCTTTTGAAGAACAACGTTTGGAGCTATCTCAACAACAGTTACCGGAATTAAGTTTCCGTTTTCTGCAAATACTTGAGTCATACCAATCTTTCTACCTAAGATTCCTTTGGTCATTTAAGTCACACCTCCTAATTTACTGTTCATGTATGGTTTGATTATAATTTAATTTCGATATCTACACCGGATGGTAAATCTAATCTCATTAACGCATCAACTGTTTGTGGAGTTGGGTTTACAATGTCGATTAGACGCTTATGTGTCCGCATTTCAAATTGCTCACGAGAATCTTTGTACTTATGAACCGCACGTAAGATCGTGTAAACAGATTTTTCAGTCGGAAGCGGAATCGGACCTGACACAGCAGCACCTGAACGTTTTGCTGTTTCAACGATTTTTTCTGCAGATTGATCAAGAATTCTGTGATCATAAGCTTTTAAGCGGATACGAATTTTTTGTTTTGCCATTATTTTCCCTCCTTTATTCGCCTATTTTAAAAATAGACATTTCTCAGTGAGAATTTCCCTAACACAGCGCCATGGCAAAGCGGCCGGGTGTGTCAGCAACCTCCCACCTCATCGCAGTCAAAGACCAACATTGTCTATTATACATAAAACATAAAGCAAACGCAACATTTTATTGTATTTTATTTTAAACTTTATGTCTTGCACACTTTTACTATTATATCGGCTCACTTCAGCTTTTTCAACTACAAACTAATCACCAATAATACCCTTACCCATTCACGAAATTACCAGAAAAATAAAACAAGTATTTTATAATAGAAGAAACATGTTTTTAAACATTAAAAAAAGCAGATGGATTTACACCCATCTGCTTTTGAATGTTAAATTATTCAGCGATTGTTGTGATTGAACCTGAACCTACTGTACGGCCACCTTCACGAATTGAGAACTTAGTTCCTTCTTCGATCGCAACTGGAGCGATAAGCTCAACAGACATTTCGATGTGGTCGCCAGGCATAACCATTTCAGTACCTTCTGGAAGATTACAAATTCCAGTAATATCAGAAGTACGGAAATAGAATTGTGGACGATAGTTTGAGAAGAATGGAGTATGACGTCCACCTTCTTCTTTTGATAATACGTAAACTTGTGCTTTAAATTTAGTGTGTGGAGTGATTGACTTTGGCTTAGCCAATACTTGACCACGTTCGATTTCTTCACGAGCTACACCACGAAGAAGGGCACCAATGTTGTCTCCAGCTTCAGCGAAGTCAAGAAGCTTACGGAACATTTCTACACCAGTTACAGTTGTAGATTTTGGCTCTTCAGTGAAACCAACGATTTCTACTACGTCACCAACTTTAACTACACCACGCTCAACACGTCCAGTAGCAACAGTACCACGTCCAGTGATTGAGAATACGTCCTCAACTGGCATCATGAAAGGTTTGTCAGTGTCACGAGTTGGAGTTGGGATATAGCTGTCAACAGCATCCATAAGTTCATGGATTTTTGCTTCCCACTCAGCGTCGCCTTCTAATGCTTTAAGAGCAGAACCTTTGATAACTGGGATGTCATCACCAGGGAATTCATATTCAGAAAGAAGATCACGAACTTCCATTTCTACTAATTCAAGTAATTCTTCGTCGTCTACCATGTCACACTTGTTCATGAATACAACAAGGTAAGGTACGCCTACCTGACGAGAAAGAAGAATGTGCTCACGAGTTTGTGGCATTGGGCCGTCGGCAGCAGATACTACAAGGATACCGCCGTCCATTTGAGCAGCACCAGTGATCATGTTTTTAACATAGTCAGCGTGTCCTGGGCAGTCAACGTGTGCATAGTGACGAGCATCAGTTTCATACTCAACGTGTGCAGTAGAGATTGTGATTCCACGCTCTCTTTCTTCTGGAGCACCGTCGATTTGATCATATGCACGAGCTTCTGCTTTACCTTGCTTAGCAAGAACAGAAGTGATTGCAGCTGTTAAAGTTGTTTTACCATGGTCAACGTGTCCGATTGTACCAATGTTAACGTGTGGCTTAGAACGGTCAAATTTAGCTTTTCCCATTTTAAAAAATCCTCCTTTGGATTATAGGTTAAGTATATTTTAAGTGGAAGCCAGAAATAGGTTATCCTATTTCTCAGCCTCCATTATTACATAAGTAGTTATACTTTAAATAAAGGTGAAAATCAATTATTCACCTTTATTTTTTTTGATGATTTCTTCAGAAACTGATTTTGGTACTTCTTCGTAGTGATCGAAGTGCATGGAGAATACTCCACGTCCTTGAGTACTTGAACGAAGCGCTGTAGCATAACCAAACATTTCTGAAAGTGGAACCATTGCACGTACAACTTGCGCGTTTCCGCGTGCTTCCATACCTTCCACGCGTCCACGACGAGCTGTAATTTGTCCCATGATATCTCCCAGATACTCTTCAGGGATTACAACTTCAACCCTCATCATTGGCTCAAGGATTACAGGACTACACTTTGAAGCAGCATTTTTAAGTGCCATTGAAGCGGCAATCTTAAACGCCATTTCAGAGGAGTCAACATCATGGTAAGATCCGTCAAATAATCTAGCTTTAATATCAACTAATGGATATCCAGCAAGAACTCCACGGTTAAGTGCATCTTCAAGACCTGCTTGAACTGCAGGGATGTATTCACGAGGAACTACACCACCAACAATGCCGTTAACGAATTCAAAACCTTTGCCTTCATCGTTTGGTGCGAATTCAATCCAAACATGTCCATATTGTCCACGACCACCAGATTGACGTGCGAACTTACCTTCAACTTGTGCAGAAGCACGGAATGTTTCACGGTAAGCAACCTGAGGAGCACCTACATTTGCTTCAACCTTAAATTCACGACGCATACGGTCTACTAGGATATCAAGGTGAAGTTCACCCATACCTGCAATGATTACTTGTCCAGTTTCCTGGTCAGTATGTGCACGGAATGTTGGATCTTCTTCTTGAAGTTTTTGTAGAGCTGTTGTCATTTTATCTTGGTCTGCTTTTGATTTAGGTTCAACAGAAAGTTGAATTACTGGCTCAGGAAATTGCATAGACTCGAGAATAACTAGATTCTTGTCATCACACAGAGTATCACCAGTAGTTGTATCTTTTAAACCTACAGCTGCAGCAATGTCACCAGCATAAACCTTGGAGATTTCCTGACGGCTGTTTGCATGCATTTGCAGGATACGTCCTACACGCTCACGTTTACCTTTAGTTGAGTTTTGAACATACGATCCGGACTCTAATGTACCAGAGTATACGCGGAAGAACGTTAACTTACCAACATAAGGATCAGTCATAACCTTGAACGCAAGAGCAGCGAATGGTTCTTCGTCGCTAGAATGACGTTCAACGATTACCTCCTCATCATCCACATCATGACCTTTAATAGCAGGTACATCTAATGGTGATGGAAGATAGTCAATAACAGCATCTAGCATCAACTGAACACCTTTATTTTTGAAGGCAGATCCACAAATAACAGGATAGAATTCTACATTAACAGTACCTTTACGAATCGCTGATTTCAGCTCTTCTTTAGTGATTTCTTCACCACCGAGGTATTTTTCCATTAATTCTTCATCTAACTCTGCTACTGCTTCAACTAACTTTTCGCGCCACTCATCTGCTTGAGCACGGTATTCTTCTGGAATCTCACGTACTTCAATATCAGTACCAAGATCATTACTGTAGAATACAGCATTCATTTCCACAAGGTCAATGATTGCTTCGAACTGATCTTCAGCGCCGATTGGCAACTGAATCGGATGAGCATTCGCTTGCAGACGATCATGTATTGTTTTAACAGAGTACAAGAAATCTGCACCGATTTTATCCATTTTGTTAACGAATACCACACGTGGTACTCCATAAGTTGTTGCTTGGCGCCACACTGTTTCAGTTTGTGGTTCAACACCGGATTGGGCATCAAGTACTGCAACAGCACCGTCCAATACACGAAGTGAACGTTCTACTTCAACAGTGAAGTCTACGTGTCCCGGAGTGTCAATGATATTAACACGGTGACCTTTCCACTGAGCAGTAGTAGCGGCGGAAGTGATTGTAATTCCGCGCTCCTGCTCTTGTTCCATCCAGTCCATTTGGGAAGCACCTTCGTGTGTTTCACCAATTTTGTGGATTTTACCAGTGTAATAAAGTACACGCTCAGTAGTAGTTGTTTTACCGGCATCGATGTGGGCCATGATACCAATATTACGAGTGTTTTCTAAGGAGAACTCTCTTGCCATTGGGTCTTTCTCCTTCCTAGTTTAAATGTATTTTTATTGAAGGTAAAATTACCAACGATAGTGAGCAAACGCTTTGTTTGCTTCAGCCATTTTGTGTGTATCTTCACGTTTCTTGACAGATGCACCAGTATTGTTAGCTGCATCCATGATTTCGTTAGCTAAACGCTCTTCCATGGTTTTTTCACCGCGAAGACGTGAATAGTTAACTAACCAGCGAAGTCCAAGAGTTGTACGGCGGTCAGGACGCACCTCAACTGGAACTTGGTAGTTTGCACCACCAACGCGGCGTGCTCTTACTTCTAGAACAGGCATGATGTTTTTCATTGCTGCTTCAAATACTTCCATTGGATCTTTTCCAGAACGTTCACGGATCGTATTGAATGCAGAGTAAAGAATTTCTTGAGATTTACCTCTTTTACCGTCAATCATCATTTTGTTGATTAGACGAGTAACTAATTTTGAATTGTAAAGCGGATCTGGTAACACGTCTCTCTTTGCTACAGGACCTTTACGTGGCATTCATTTTTCCTCCTTTCAAGAAGCTTCTATATTTTCGTTTGATTATTTTTTAGCTGCTTTTGGTCTCTTAGTACCATACTTAGAACGACCTTGCATACGGTTGTTAACACCAGCAGTATCTAACGCACCACGTACAATGTGATAACGTACCCCTGGTAAGTCTTTTACACGTCCGCCACGGATAAGAACAACACTGTGCTCTTGTAAGTTGTGGCCGATACCAGGAATGTATGCTGTCACCTCGATACCATTTGTCAAGCGTACACGAGCATATTTACGTAACGCTGAGTTTGGTTTCTTTGGAGTCATTGTACCAACACGAGTACATACCCCGCGTTTTTGTGGTGAAGATACGTTAGTTTGAGACTTTTTAAAGCTATTATAACCTTTGTTAAGCGCAGGTGATTTTGATTTGTCCTCTTTCATTTGACGAGGCTTGCGCACTAATTGGTTAATAGTAGGCATGTTTTTTTCCTCCTTTCACAATTTATAAGCCCACACATCCAGGTGGTTCATTTTTTGGCAAAAACAAAGTTTTTGCAGAAGTTCCATCTACAAAAACAGTTTTTAACGAGTAATCGCAACAGCTGCGGCACCCACTTCAATTCCGCATGCTTTACCCAACTTTTTCATTGAGTCCACATATTGAATAGGTATATTTAGTCTTTCTGCATCTGTTACAGCCTGATTTATGATCTTTGGATCTGCATCACTCGCAACAATCAGCTCTAGTACTATACCTTCTTTAAGTGCCTTTACTGTTTTCTTCGTTCCTATAATAACGTTATTAGCCTGTAATACTTTATCATAAGACATGATGGATATCCTCCAAAGTATCAGGTGAATAGGAGCACCTTTGATATATTATCATTTTAGCAAAAAGATGTCAACTAAACTTTTAAAATTTCTTTAGAACTTGTTTTCAAAAATACGGTACTTGCTACATCTAGCAAGTACCGTAATATGTTAATCGATTGTAATTGGCTCTTCGGATGTTGTATCTCGGAGAACTGGTTCTGCTTTGCGATATCGCTGCATTCCTGTTCCGGCCGGCACCAACTTACCAATGATAACATTTTCTTTAAGTCCAAGTAGTTCGTCACGCTTGCCTTTGATTGCAGCATCCGTAAGAACTCTGGTTGTCTCCTGGAATGAGGCAGCAGATAAGAATGAATCTGTCTCAAGTGATGCCTTCGTGATTCCAAGCAATATTGGACGACCAGTTGCAGGCATTTTTCCTTCAAGTAACGCTTTTTCGTTTGCATCGGTGAATTGATGAATGTCTAATAATGTACCTGGCAACACATCAGTTTCACCTGCGTCAATTACCCGAACTTTACGAAGCATTTGACGAACCATAACCTCGACGTGCTTATCGCCAATTTCAACCCCTTGCATACGGTAAACTTTTTGTACTTCCCGTAACAGGTATTCTTGAACGGAGGTTACGTCCTTAACTTTAACCAATTCTTTAGGATCAATTGAACCTTCTGTAAGTTCTTCACCACGTTCAACTTGACTGCCGACAGCAACTTTCAGGCGTGCAGTATATGGCGCATTATAGGTGCGTGATTCCACTTCACCTTGAACAACGATTTCATGCTGGCGATCACGGCCTTCATTAATGCTTACAACAACACCTTCAACTTCGGAAATAACGGCTTGCCCTTTAGGGTTACGCGCCTCAAAGATTTCCTGAATACGCGGTAAACCTTGGGTAATATCGTTACCTGCCACACCACCAGTATGGAAAGTACGCATGGTTAACTGTGTTCCTGGCTCACCGATAGATTGAGCCGCAATAATACCTACTGCTTCTCCCACTTCTACCTCTTGGCCAGTCGCAAGGTTACGTCCGTAGCATTTCTTACAAACACCGTGACGAGTGTTACATGTAAATGCGGAACGGATTTTTACTTCTTCAATTCCAGCACCAACAATTACTTCAGCTAGGTCTTCTGTGATTAAGTCATTTTCTTTAACGATAATCTCATTTGTCTCAGGATGTTTGATGTTTTTACGGGCATAACGTCCGATTAAACGTTCTTCAAGAGACTCAATGATTTCTGTGCCATCTTTTAATGCTTGGATCGTGAAGCCGCGGTCAGTTCCGCAATCATCCTCACGGACAATTACATCCTGGGCAACATCTACCAGACGACGAGTTAAGTAACCTGAGTCGGCAGTTTTTAGTGCTGTATCGGCAAGACCTTTACGCGCACCATGTGTAGAGATAAAGTACTCTAATACTGTTAATCCTTCACGGAAACTTGACTTGATCGGTAATTCGATGATCCGTCCAGCCGGGTTGGCCATCAAACCACGCATACCGGCAAGCTGAGTAAAGTTCGATGCGTTACCACGGGCACCGGAGTCACTCATCATAAAGATAGGATTCGTTTTATTCAAGGACTTCATCAATTTTCCTTGAATAACATCCTTCGCCTGGCTCCAAATGGAGATAACACGATCATAACGCTCATCTTCAGTGATTAAACCACGTCTAAATTGTTTTGTAACATTGTCAACCTTACCCTGGGCCTCATGAAGAATTTGCTGTTTTTCACCCAAAACGACAATGTCAGCAACACCAACGGTAATACCGGCTTTTGTTGAATATTTGAATCCTAGGTCTTTCATGCGGTCAAGCATTTTAGAGGTTTCAGTAATTTTGAAACGTTTGAATACTTCAGCAATAATATTTCCAAGGATTTTCTTTTTGAATGGATCAATTAACGGCATAGCCTCAATTTTCGCCTTGATGTCTTCACCTTTTTCAACAAAATACTTTTCAGGTGTTTTGACCTCTAAGTTATCTCTTGTAGGCTCATTGATATAAGGGAATGTATTAGGAAGAATTTCATTGAAAATAAGCTTACCAACTGTTGTGATTAACAGTTTCTTATTTTGCTCTTCTGTAAATGTTTCATTTCCTAACGAACCTGCAAAAACAGCGATACGGGTATGCAAATGAACATAGCCGTTTTGATAGGCAAGTACTGCTTCATTTGTATCATTGAAAATCATACCCTCGCCAACGGCACCATCTCGCTCTAAGGTCAAGTAATAGTTTCCTAATACCATGTCCTGAGAAGGTGTAACAACTGGTTTTCCGTCTTTAGGGTTCAAGATGTTTTGTGCTGCTAGCATTAACAGACGAGCTTCTGCCTGAGCTTCGGATGAAAGCGGTACGTGTACGGCCATCTGGTCACCGTCAAAGTCGGCATTATATGCTGTACATACAAGCGGGTGAAGGCGAATGGCTCTTCCTTCCACCAATGTTGGCTCGAAAGCCTGAATCCCTAGTCTGTGTAGTGTAGGGGCACGGTTTAATAACACCGGATGTTCTTTGATAACATCTTCAAGGACATCCCACACCTCAGGGGATACTCGCTCGATTTTGCGCTTTGCTGATTTGATATTATGAGCTAAGCCTTTTTCCACTAATTCTTTCATAACAAATGGCTTAAATAATTCTAATGCCATTTCTTTTGGAAGACCACATTGGAACATTTTTAAATTTGGTCCTACGACAATAACGGAACGACCGGAGTAGTCAACACGTTTACCAAGTAGGTTCTGACGGAAGCGTCCTTGCTTACCTTTCAGCATATGTGAAAGCGACTTTAATGGACGGTTACCAGGACCTGTAACAGGGCGGCCACGACGTCCGTTGTCAATAAGTGCATCAACAGCCTCTTGAAGCATACGCTTTTCGTTTTGGACGATAATGCTAGGTGCTCCAAGATCTAACAAACGCTTTAACCGGTTATTTCTGTTTATCACACGACGGTAAAGGTCGTTTAAATCAGATGTCGCAAATCTTCCCCCATCTAATTGCACCATTGGGCGTAGTTCAGGAGGGATTACTGGAAGGACATCAAGAATCATCCATGAAGGCTCATTTCCTGAGTTACGGAATGCTTCCAACACTTCAAGACGTTTAATTGCACGTGTACGTCTTTGTCCTTGAGCAGTTTTTAATTCTTCTTTTAAGGCATCAACTTCTTTATCTAAATCGATATCAGAAAGAAGCTTTTTAATCGCTTCTGCACCCATGGATGCCTGGAATTTATTTCCGTACTTTTCACGGTATGCACGATATTCTTTTTCAGATAAGAGTTGTTTCTTCTCTAGTGCTGTGTCACCGGATTCAGTAACAACATAAGAAGCAAAATAAATAACTTCCTCTAAAGCACGAGGAGACATATCTAAAACCAATCCCATACGGCTAGGGATTCCTTTAAAGTACCAAATATGTGATACAGGTGCAGCAAGTTCAATATGTCCCATTCGTTCGCGACGAACCTTAGCACGTGTTACTTCAACACCGCATCGGTCACAAACGACTCCTTTATAGCGTACACGCTTGTACTTACCACAATGACATTCCCAATCCTTAGTCGGACCAAAAATTCTCTCACAGAATAAACCATCTTTTTCGGGCTTTAATGTACGATAATTGATGGTTTCAGGTTTTTTTACTTCTCCGAAAGACCATGAACGAATTTTATCGGGTGAAGCAAGACCTATTTTCATATACTCAAAATTATTAACGTCTAGCAAGGGGCCTACCTCCCTTATAATCTCCAGGTTTTACCCTTATTACGTAAAAAGTTAGATGCACACCGGGAACAGGACTAGCTTGTTCCCGCTTATGGAATGTGCATTATTGATTGGTACTACTCTTTTGAACCTACTTTTTCAGATTCAAAGCTTGGGGCTTCAGAAACGATGTTTAACGTATCTGCTTGTTGCAGATCCTCTTCATCTTCCATATCCCGCATTTCGATTTCTTCTTCATCACCAGAAAGAATTTTTACATCCATACCTAGACTTTGAAGTTCTTTGATTAATACTTTAAACGATTCAGGGACACCTGGTTCCGGAACATTTTCACCTTTTACAATGGCTTCATATGTTTTCACACGGCCAACCACGTCATCTGATTTAACCGTAAGAATTTCCTGCAAAGTATATGCAGCACCATAGGCTTCAAGCGCCCAAACCTCCATCTCACCAAAACGCTGTCCGCCAAATTGAGCTTTACCGCCAAGTGGCTGCTGCGTAACAAGTGAGTATGGTCCAGTCGAACGGGCATGCAATTTATCATCAACCATGTGTGCGAGTTTAATCATATACATGACCCCGACAGATACACGGTTATCAAACGGCTCACCAGTACGTCCGTCATACAGAATGGTTTTTGCATCGCGAGCCATGCCAGCTTCCTGAATAGTTGACCAGACATCTTCTTCTCGCGCACCGTCAAATACTGGCGTTGCAACGTGAATGCCAAGGTATCTTGCTGCCATACCTAAATGAAGTTCAAGCACCTGTCCGATGTTCATCCGTGAAGGAACCCCTAATGGGTTTAACATGATATCAACCGGAGTACCATCAGGTAGGAAAGGCATATCTTCCTCAGGCAAGATTCTTGAGATAACCCCTTTATTTCCGTGACGACCCGCCATTTTATCACCTTGGTGGATCTTACGTTTTTGAACGATGTATACACGGACAAGTTGGTTTACTCCTGGAGGAAGCTCATCTCCGTCTTCACGATTAAATACTTTAACATCATGAATGATTCCTTCTCCGCCGTGCGGAACTCTAAGTGAGGTATCACGTACTTCACGTGCTTTCTCACCAAAGATGGCATGCAATAAACGTTCCTCAGCTGTTAACTCTGTTACCCCTTTTGGTGTAACCTTACCAACAAGCAGGTCCCCATCCTTTACTTCCGCTCCAATACGGATAATTCCACGCTCATCCAAGTTACGAAGAGCATCCTCACCGACATTTGGAATATCACGGGTAATTTCTTCAGGTCCTAGCTTTGTATCACGTGACTCGGATTCATATTCTTCAATATGAATAGAAGTATATACATCATCTTTAACTAAGCGTTCACTCATGATGATGGCATCCTCATAGTTATAACCATCCCAAGTCATGAATGCTACAAGTACGTTTCGGCCTAACGCTAATTCTCCCAGTTCCATTGAAGGACCGTCACCAAGGACTTCTCCTTTTGTAACACGGTTTCCAACAGCTACGATTGGACGTTGGTTATAGCACATCCCTTGGTTAGAGCGAACAAACTTTAATAATCTATATTTGTCTAGGTCACCTTTTACTTCTTGACCATCGACTTCTTTAACACGACGAACCCAGATCTCCCTAGCTTCAACGTGCTCAACAATCCCTTCATGCTTACAAATTACTGCTGCACCAGAATCTTTTGCTGATACATATTCCATTCCTGTACCAACGCGCGGCGCTTCAGGTTGAAGCAATGGTACCGCTTGACGTTGCATGTTCGCACCCATCAAGGCACGGTTAGAGTCATCGTTTTCAAGGAACGGGATACAAGCAGTTGCGGCGGAAACAACCTGCTTAGGTGATACATCCATATAATCAACACGGTCACGTTTTACGACAGTGTTTTCACCACGGAAACGGGCAATTACTTCTTCGTCTAGGAAAGCTCCGTCATCACCTAGGCGTGCATTCGCCTGAGCAACTACATAATTATCCTCTTCATCGGCAGTTAAATAATCAATTCGATTTGTCACTTTTCCGGTATCCGGATCAACGCGGCGGTATGGTGTTTCGATAAATCCAAAACGGTTTACCTTTGCGTAGCTTGATAACGAGTTGATCAAACCAATGTTCGGACCTTCCGGCGTTTCAATCGGACACATCCGGCCGTAGTGAGAGTAGTGAACGTCACGAACTTCCATGCCGGCACGTTCTCTTGTTAAACCACCAGGTCCCAATGCAGATAAACGACGTTTATGTGTTAATTCAGCTAGTGGATTCGTTTGATCCATGAACTGAGATAACTGGGAACTTCCAAAGAATTCTTTTATGGAAGCAATAACAGGACGGATATTAATTAACTGCTGTGGTGTTATGGTTGCTGTATCTTGAATAGACATTCTTTCGCGAACCACACGTTCCATACGGGATAATCCAATCCGGAATTGATTTTGCAGTAATTCACCTACAGAACGAAGACGTCTGTTTCCTAGGTGATCAATATCATCGGTATCGCCAACTCCATGAAGCAAATCAAAGAAGTAGCTAATGGATGCGATGATATCAGCAGGTGTAATATTTTTAATTGGTTCAGCTACATAAGCATTACCCAATACATTAATTTCTTTTTCATTTTCATCGCCAGGGGCATAAATTTTAATCCCTTGTAAAATAATTTCATCTTCTACTACTCCGCCAACCGGGTTGTAGCCTGTGAAATTAACATTTTTCTCAAGAGCAGGTAAAATTCTGTCAAGGTTTCTTCTGTCCAGGACAGTTCCCTTTTCAGCGATAATTTCTCCTGTCTCAGGGTCAACGAGGGTTTCAGCTAGTCGCTGATTAAACAGGCGATTTTTTATATGAAGCTTTTTATTAATTTTATAGCGTCCAACATTAGCGAGGTCATATCGCTTCGGATCAAAGAAACGTGAAACCAAGAGGTTCTTCGCGTTTTCAACGGTTGGAGGTTCACCTGGACGAAGACGCTCATAAATTTCAAGTAACGCCTTGTCTACACCTTCCGTATTGTCTTTTTCCAAAGTATTGCGAAGATACTCGTTATCACCAATCAATTCAATAATTTCTTGATCGGAACCAAATCCTAATGCACGCAAAAGAACCGTAACGGGCAGTTTCCGAGTACGATCAATTCTGACGTATACGACGTCTTTGGCATCTGTTTCATATTCCAGCCACGCGCCGCGGTTCGGAATGACAGTAGCGGTGAAGCCTTTCTTCCCGTTTTTATCTGTTTTTCCACTGAAGTACACACTTGGTGAGCGTACTAGCTGTGATACAATAACACGCTCTGCACCATTAATTACAAATGTGCCGGTTTCCGTCATTAACGGAAAATCACCCATAAAAACATCTTGGTCCTTTACTTCACCGGTTTCTTTGTTAACAAGACGTACTTTTACACGCAATGGAGCAGAATATGTAACGTCCCGTTCCTTTGATTCTTCTACAGAATACTTTGGTTCGCCAAGGCTGTAATCAATAAATTCAAGTGATAGGTTACCAGTAAAGTCCTCAATTGGTGAAATATCCTGGAACATTTCACGCAGCCCCTCATCAAGAAACCATTGATATGAAGAGGTTTGGATTTCGATTAAATTTGGTAATTCCAACACTTCACTGATTCGTGCGTAACTTCTACGTTGGCGGTGTCGTCCATACTGAACTAGTTGACCTGTCAACTGATTCACCCCTCAAATCAAGCGTTATTTAGACAAATATATTACACCTTTTAGAAGGAGCTATAGCCCTTTCTAAAAGACAAAAAGAAAAAGGGTTTTTGTCCAAAAACCACAATTTCACATTTTGACTATTATTTTGTCATCATTTCCTTATTATCCCTTTTTTATACTTGAAAAATAAGCATTTTAGGAATAATTCGGTAAATATTATGATGGCATTTTATAATGCTACCACAGCAGCATTTTGAAGTCAACTATTTTATTCCTCTAAAAATAAAATATCCCTTTGACTTCTCGACTGTTTCTACTTGAGAAAATAGTTCATTTAATTTCTCCAACGCAGACGGTGCCCCTTGCTTTTTTTGAATCACAACCCAGATCTCGCCTTTCTCCGCAAGATGCTCATGACTTTGAACAAATATATCATGGACTATTTTCTTACCGGCACGAATCGGTGGATTAGTGAGAATAGCTGCAAAGTTCAACTCAGTAACTCTATTCAAACGGTCACTTTCATATATTTGAACATTATCAATTCCATTTAAGGCAGCATTTTCTTTTGAAAGTTGAATCGCTCGTTCATTCACATCAATCATATGTACAAACTTATGCGGATGTTCTTTTGCAATCGATAAGCCAATCGGGCCATAGCCACAACCAACATCAAGCACTGGACCATCAACCTCTGGTAGGATAAAGGATTCAACTAGCAGACGTGAGCCAAAGTCTACCTCTCTTTTAGAAAAGACCCCATTATCCGTTTTAAACCGGAATTGCCTGTTCCTTAATTGGAAATCCCAATATTTTGGATCACTTTCAACCTTTTGGGTACGAGAATAGTAGTGTTCGGACATTAGTCTTACCTCCCGAGGAACTTGTATTGAAGACTCTTTAGAGGGATCCTATTATTAGTTAGGATAAGCGAAAAAAAGCCCGCTATGCAGCGAGCTTTTCATTCATAAAATTACTTAACTTCGACGTTAGCTCCAACTTCTTCAAGTTTACCTTTGATTTCTTCAGCTTCTTCTTTAGAAACGCCTTCTTTAAGAGGCTTTGGAGTGTTGTCAACAAGATCTTTTGCTTCTTTAAGTCCAAGACCAGTGATTTCACGAACAACTTTGATAACCTTGATTTTTTGGTCGCCAGCGCCAGCTAGGATTACATCGAATTCTGTTTTTTCTTCAGCAGCAGCAGCGCCTGCGCCACCAACAACAGCTACAGGAGCAGCTGCAGTTACGCCGAATTCTTCTTCGATTGCTTTTACTAGATCGTTAAGTTCTAAAACAGTCATATTTTTAACTGCTTCAATGATTTGTTCTTTAGTCATGATTTGTTTCCTCCTTAATTTTCGGTTAAATTTATTAGATTACGTTCAAAATCAGCTTACGCGCCTTGTTCTTCTTTTTGATCTGCAACAGCTTTTGTTGCAAGAGCAAGATTGCGAATTGGTGCTTGAAGTACGCTGAGTAACATAGAAATTAAACCTTCGCGTGATGGAAGTTCAGCAAGAGCTTTCACTTCTTCAACTGTTGCAACATTACCTTCGATTACACCTGCTTTAAGTTCAAGTGCCTCATTCTTTTTAGCGAAATCATTTAAGATTTTTGCTGGTGCTACTACATCTTCAGTACTGAATGCGATCGCATTAGGACCTGTTAATGCTTCATTTAAACCAGATAAACCAGCGGCTTCTGCAGCACGGCGAACCATGGAGTTTTTATACACCTTGAATTCAATGCCTGCTTCGCGAAGCTGTTTACGAAGTTCAGTTACTTGAGCAACTGTAAGACCACGGTAGTCAACAACGACAGTTGATACACTAGCTTTTAATTTATCAGCGATTTCATCAACGATCTGTTTTTTTGCTTCGATTGCACTGCTCATCTTTACACCTCCTGTAGATTATCTACATTTATACCAGGCAAATAAACGCCCCCATATCATACCAGACATGGAGGCAGAATAATTAAGCTGATCATACAGCCTAGTTTATCGCATTACCTCGGCAGGAAATTAAGCCAATCGGCACCTGCTGTCTACAGTACAAATGTTTATATTATTAAACAACAAAATACATTATATAAGATGTATTAAAGGTTGTCAATTGGTATTATTTAGCTGCAACAGTTGATGGATCTACTTTGATTCCAGGTCCCATTGTTGAAGTGACAGTTACGTTCTTCATGTAAGTACCCTTTGCAGCAGATGGTTTAACTTTTAACATTGTATCGAACACAGTTGTAAAGTTCTCAACAAGCTTTTCGCTATCGAAAGAAGATTTACCGATAGGAACGTGGATATTACCAGCTTTATCTACACGGTATTCAACTTTACCAGCTTTGATTTCGTTAATTGCACGAGTTACATCAAATGTAACAGTACCAGTTTTAGGGTTTGGCATTAGGCCTTTTGGTCCTAATACACGACCTAGTTTACCAACTTCACCCATCATATCAGGAGTTGCTACGATTACATCAAATTCAAACCAACCTTGTTGGATTTTGTTGATGTATTCAGAATCTCCTACATAATCTGCTCCAGCTGCTTCTGCTTCCTTCACTTTTTCACCCTTCGCGAATACTAATACGCGTTGAGTTTTACCAGTTCCGTTTGGAAGTACAACTGCACCACGGATTTGTTGGTCAGCTTTCTTAGGGTCAACGCCTAAGCGGAAAGCAACTTCAAGAGTTGCATCAAATTTTGCATAGTTTGTTTTCTTTGCAAGTTCAATTGCTTCTGCAATTGGGTATGCTTTTGTGCGGTCTACAAGCTTAGCCGCTTCTACATACTTTTTACCTTTTTTAGCCATTGTTTTTTCCTCCTAGATTGTGGTTTTAACGTTGGACAACTCCCACGAAAAAGGTTGCGAGTGAACAATCAACTACGCAACCCCTCATTTCACCAGTTTTTCACATGGATTAATCTTCGATAACGATGCCCATGCTGCGTGCAGTACCTTCAACCATACGCATTGCTGCTTCAACACTAGCTGCGTTTAGGTCAGGCATTTTTTGTTCCGCAATCTCGCGTACTTTATCACGCTTTACTGTTGCTACTTTATTACGGTTAGGCTGGCCTGAACCAGACTGAATTCCAGCTGCTACTTTTAAAAGAACGGCAGCAGGAGGAGTTTTCGTAATAAATGTAAATGAACGGTCTTCAAAAACCGTGATTTCAACAGGAATAATTAATCCAGCTTGATCTGCTGTACGTGCGTTAAACTCCTTACAGAATCCCATGATATTAACACCCGCTTGACCTAGTGCAGGACCAACCGGTGGCGCTGGGTTAGCTTTACCAGCAGGAATTTGTAATTTAACAACTTTAATTACTTTTTTAGCCACGAGACACACCTCCTTAAAGTCCGTGATGTGGTTAATAGGGTTTTTGTTTTTACCCTCCCACTCATCATCTGAAGTCTTTATATAAGTACAAAGAACTTGACAAAGTCTAGTCTCAATTTTTGAGACATACTGACCTATGAAATATTAACACTTTTTATCATTGATTTCAAGTTTTTTTACAAAACATGATGATTTTTCTTTTTGCTCTTTGAAATATTCAGCTGATTCCTGCTCCAAAAACTTCGCCGCAGGCATTTCCACTTCAACAGCTGGATATATCTTTATAATTTTTCAATCTGTGTGTAATCGAGTTCTACCGGGGTATCGCGGCCAAACATGTTTACTAATACTTTGAGTTTGGCTTTGTCTTTGTCCAATTCTTCTACGGAACCGGTAAAATTAGCAAATGGGCCTTCTTTTACGCGGACGGTTTCGCCAATTTCATAGTTGATTTCCATCCGTCTTTCTTCAACGCCCATGCGTTTTAGAATGACAGCTACTTCTTCTGGAAGCAATGGTGTTGGTTTAGATCCTGAACCTGCAGAACCAACAAATCCTGTTACTCCAGGTGTATTTCGCACTACATACCAAGAATCATCTGTCATGATGATTTCTACTAGTACATAACCAGGAAATACTTTTCGTTTTACTACTTTTTTCTTGCCGTTTTTAAAATCTGTTTCTTCTTCTTCAGGAACTACAACGCGAAAAATTTTATCGGACATGCCCATCGATTCTACACGTTTTTCCAAGTTTGCCTTTACTTTATTTTCATACCCGGAATAGGTATGAACAACGTACCAGTTCTTTTCCATTTCAGAGGACTAGATCGTCCGTCCCTCCCTGTATTTTTATAGGTTGTCTACCTTTATGCTGACTGAGTCCATTTGTTTAAGCCTTTAAAGCGTTATACACTTTTGGAGCCAAATTAAAAAACCCGTTGACACGGGCTTTTAGCTAAAATTTCCTCTATTCATCACCATTATACCATGAACTATTAGTAATTATTCAAGAATTAAACGGATCAATTTTGAAATTCCTAAATCTAAAACCGCAAAGAATATGGCAAAAAAAGCAACGGTGGATATTACTGTAATGGTTGAACGGGTAAGTTCACTGCGTTTGGGCCAACTGACCTTTCTCATCTCACGGGCAATATCACTGAAGAATTTCATTATGCGTTGCATTTACTTTAACCCCCAACTATCATAAATAGCACTGCTAGAATTGTATCCCTTATTTCGTCTCTTTATGGGTTGTATGAACTCCGCATGTCTTGCAGAATTTCTTTAATTCTAACCTATCTGTTTGTGTTTCCTTGCTCACCGTAGTATAATTTCGCGAGCCGCAATGTACACAAGAAAGAATAACCTTTTTACTCAACTTTAACACCTACTATAATATATCCCTAAAAATGTAACATGGCACTATATTATTGTCAATAATTATCAGAAATAGATTCATATAAACGACATATTCTTGGGAGCGTATTCAAAATCAGATAGAAAATTCACGAATCTCCAAATACCGCTCCAGCTTTCGCTTTACGCGCTGGAGGGCATTGTCAATCGATTTGACATGGCGATTGAGTTCTTCGGAGATTTCTTGGTATGACTGTCCGTCTAAGTATAAAGCTAAAACTTTTCTTTCGAGATCACTTAATAATTCGGACATCTTATCTTCAATATGGTCAAATTCTTCTTGGCTAATAATTAATTCTTCAGGATCAAGTACCTTTGCGCCCGATAGGACATCCATCAAGGTCCGGTCAGACTCTTCATCGTATATAGGCTTGTCCAATGATACATAAGAATTAAGCGGGATATGCTTTTGTCTTGTCGCCGTTTTGATGGCTGTGATAATTTGTCTTGTAATGCAAAGTTCGGCAAATGCTTTAAAAGAAGTAAGCTTGTCCTCACGGAAGTCACGAATGGCCTTGTATAAGCCAATCATCCCTTCTTGGACGATATCCTCTTTATCTGCTCCGATTAAAAAATAGGATCTTGCTTTAGCACGTACAAAATTCCGATATTTGTGTATCAAGTAATCCAATGCTTCACTATCACCCTGGTGTACCAAATCGACTATTTCTTCGTCTTCCATTACGAAAAAATGCTCGTTACTCTCCGAGCCAAAGTCCGCACTCAACATAGATCCCCTCCACCGAACAAGCATAGATACTAATATTATACATTAGAAATATTTTGAAGTCGAGGACTCACTTCTCTCCACGACGCCATTTTTCAAAAATTTCTGCCATTTCGTCGCTAATTGGAATTTTAGTAGCGGGTTTTTTCCCTTGAATTTTCTTTACCTTTTTTTCAATACCTTTTTCAATCGAGTTCATTTCAACTAAAAGTTCCCGGGCAGACATTCTTAAAGCTCCCTGTCCAAAAATCGTCCATTGCTCGGTAAAATCAGATGTGGCAACGTGAATTTGCGTCATACGATTATTAAGACTGATAGCCATTTTTTCAATCCGCTCATCAGCCGTCTCATTTTCTTTTGTAAAAATGACCTCAACCTTATGATTTTGATATTTTTTTTCCGTACCTTTAACGTAGTGTGCGTCAAACACAATAATCACTCGGAACCCGGAATAAGCTTGATACTCAGCCATTTTTTCTATTAAGCGATCCCGGGCTGCAGGTAAATCCTTATCCTTTAAGACCCTTAACTCGGGCCATGCACCGATAATGTTATAGCCATCTACCAGCAGTATATCCATAACTATCCCTCTAAAGGATTACGCTTCCGATAAACCTCATACATTAACAACGCTGCTGCAACCGAGGCATTTAGGGAAGTAACTTTTCCTGCCATTGGTATATGAATAAGGAAATCACATTTATCCCTAATTAACCGACCCATACCTTTTCCTTCACTGCCAATTACTAGACCCAAAGGAATCGTTCCATCCAATCTGCGATAATCGTCTTTTCCCGATGCATCTGTCCCGGCAATCCAAACACCACGGTCTTTTAATTCATCAATCGTCTGTGCAAGGTTGGTAACCCGTACCACCGGTATATACTCAATGGCACCTGTTGAAGCCTTCGCCACCGTAGCCGTTAATCCAACGGCTCGGCGTTTTGGAATTATAATTCCATGAGCCCCAACAGAATCCGCTGTTCTCATAATGGATCCCAAATTATGCGGATCCTCGATTTCATCCAAGATTAGAAAGAATGGGGGTTCATTCTTCTGTTCAGCCGCTTTAAATAAATCATCAAGTTCCGCATATTGGTAAGCGGCTATGTATGCTAATACTCCTTGATGATTTTGGTCGGTAATTTGGTCAAGTTTTTTCTTAGGCACAAATTGTACCAATACATTTGCCTCTTTTGCTAGATGAATCAGCTGCTGCATTTGCCCACGTTGTGAACCTTCCGCAATCAAAATTTTATTAATGTCCCGTTCCGATTTGATTGCTTCCATAACGGGATTCTTTCCGATTATATATTCCTGACTCATACTGATCCTCCCTTCCTTTCATCTACATAACTAAACGACTTGCTGACAAGCTCTTCCAATCGACTTTTTTTACCAGTTAAGAATAAATACCCCATCAATGCTTCAAACGCAGTGCTATATCGATAAGTTTGGACGTCAGTATTCTTCGGCACTGTTCCTGACTTGGCATTTCTTCCGCGCATGACCACGGCCATTTCGTCTTGACTCAAGATTCCCTCATCCATCAGTTGAAAAAGAATTTGACATTGTGCTTTTGCTGAAACGTATCTAGTTCCTGCCCGATGAAGCTGATTCGGCCTAACCTGCCCGCTGTATAGGAGATGTCGCCTTACATAGGCTTCAAAGACAGCATCCCCCATATAGGCAAGCGCAAGACTATTTAATTGGGTGGCATCGACATTATTTTCATAATCTAGCATGCATTAGCCTCTTTTCCATCGGGTGCCTTGCGGAGTATCCTCTAGAATAATGTTCATTGCTTTCAGCTGATCCCGAATTTGGTCAGATAACTGGAAGTTACGATCCTTGCGGGCTTGAATTCGTTTTTCAATCAAGGCATCGATTTCAGCATCGAGCATTTCTTCTTGGTCAATTGTCAATCCTAATACATGGAACAATTCCTCAAATTCCTTCATAAAAGCATCAATGACTTCCACTGCTGTATTATTTTCTAATAAATAGTAATTTGCCAATTTGGCCAGATCAAATAATACGGAAATAGCTTTAGCTGTATTAAAATCATCGTCCATTGCTTCAATAAATAGCTCTCTTTGATCGACAATTTTCCCCGTCCACTCTTCATTATCATGAGTTAAATTTGCACTTGCTTCCCGACGATGTTTCAAGTTTTGATAGGCAGTAGTGATTCTTTCAAAAGCAGCTTTAGTGCTTTCTAATAATTCCTCACTGTAATTGATTGGATTCCGGTAATGAACGGAAAGCATAAAGAACCTCAATACTTGGGGATTGTGCTGTTTAATAATGTCATGTACTAACACAAAATTCCCCAACGATTTAGACATTTTTTCATTATCAATATTGATATATCCATTATGCATCCAATAGTTGGCGAACGTTTTACCGTTCAATGCTTCTGATTGGGCAATTTCATTTTCATGATGTGGGAAGGTTAAGTCCTGACCTCCGGCATGGATATCAATCGTATCACCAAGATATTTTTTCGCCATAGCTGAGCATTCGATATGCCAGCCCGGTCTTCCCAAACCCCAAGGACTTTCCCAATAGATCTCACCTTCCTTGGCTGCTTTCCATAAGGCAAAATCCAAGTCATCCTGTTTTTTGACGCCTACTTCAATCCGTGCTCCAACCCGCAATTCGTCAATAGATTGGTGTGACAGCTTGCCATATTCATCAAAGGAGCGTGTGCGGAAATAAACATCGCCCTCTGATTCATAGGCATAACCCTTTTCAATCAGTTTAGCAATAAAATCAATAATAATATCCATATTTTCCATAACACGAGGATGCATATCTGCTTTTTTGCACCCTAACGCGGTCACGTCTTCAAAATACGCGTGAATAAAGCGATCCGCAAGAGTTGGAACATCCTCACCCAGTTGAATGGAAGCCCGAATTAATTTGTCATCCACGTCTGTGAAATTAGAAACATATTTAACATCATATCCGCGGTATTCAAAATAGCGGCGGACGGTATCAAATACAATGGCAGGTCGAGCATTCCCAATGTGAATATAATTATAGACTGTCGGACCGCAAACATACATTTTTACTTTCCCTTCTTCCAGAGGAATAAAGGTTTCTTTTTTGCGGGTTAGTGTATTATATAGCTTTATGGTCATTGACTTTTATCCTTTCATCTTTTATTTCTGTCAGTTCTCGTTTTAAGCGGTCAAGTTCAGTTTGCAGTTCTTTGAAACGATCAGCAACCGGATCGGGCAAATCACAGTGATTTAAATCTTTCACCCGTTTACCATCCTGAATGACGACTCTACCTGGAATCCCTACGACCGTCGAGTTTGGCGGAACCTCTTTTAACACGACTGATCCTCCGCCAATCTTAGAATTTTCCCCAATCGTAATCGATCCAAGCACTTTTGCACCGGTTGAGATCAGAACATTATCCTTAATCGTAGGATGCCTCTTTCCTTTTTCTTTACCCGTTCCACCTAAGGTTACCCCCTGAAACACAGTAACATTATCACCTATTTCGCATGTTTCCCCTATAACAATACCCATGCCATGGTCGATAAAAAATCTCCTGCCGATTTTTGCTCCGGGATGGATTTCAATTCCGGTAAAAAAGCGACTTGCCTGTGAAATGACCCTTGCCAGGAAAAAGAATTTACGTTTATACAAGGCATGGGCAAATCGGTGTGCCCAAATGGCATGTAAACCTGAATACGTTAAAATGACCTCAAGATACGTTCTGGCAGCAGGGTCTTGCTCAAACACTACTTCTACATCTTCTTTTAACCTTTTAAACATCGTAAATTCCTCCCTCCGTATGCTCCCCTAAAAAAAAAAGCGCCCCTGTCATATTGACAGAGACGCTTTTGGCGTGGTTCCACTCTGATTAGACGAGATCACATGCATCGTGCATGATTCCCATCCCACTCTCACTTGTTAACGGAAAGTTCCGCTCAAATCTAGTCGGGTTTAGGTACCTTTCGAAATGAGGCTCAGAGGTGCATTTCAAAAAATGAGCGGCTTAAACCACTTTCAGCCGGTGATGGTTCTCTCTAAAAAGCATCATTTTTCTACTTTTCCTCTTCCACGCTTTAGCTCGTATATAATCTTTCTTATTACTATATTACATTTTTGCTCTAATGTTAACTAATAATTTGCTGAATTCTTTGTTGAACCTTGGTTCTTCCTAATAGTTCAATACTTTGTGGAAGATCCGGTCCATGTGTTTGACCTGTTACAGCGGCACGAATCGGCATGAATAGGTTTTTACCTTTTTGGCCTGTTGATTTTTGCACTGCCTTCATAGCCGCTTTGATTCCTTCAGCTTGGAAAGTTTCCAGTTGATCAAGCTCTAATGAGAAAGCCTTTAAAACCTCAGGAACCTGCTCTCCCGCTAACACTTCCTTTGCTTCTTCCTCATAGGCAACTTCATCTTTAAAGAATAACTCGGAAAGTTCAACAATCTCTGCACCAAAGCTCATTTTTTCCTGCAGAAGCGCAACCAAGCTGCGTACCCATTGTTGATCTTCTTCAGATAGGTTTTTATCAATATGCCCTGCTTTGATCAGATGTGGTAAAGCAAGCTCTACAACCCGATCAAGTTCAACTTTTTTCATATACTGGTTGTTCATCCAGGCAAGCTTTTGTTTATCAAATAATGCCGGAGATTTTGACAGACGGCTTGAGTCAAATAACTTGATAAACTCCTCTTTTGAGTATAGCTCCTCTTCTCCTGAAGGTGACCAGCCTAGTAAGGTGATAAAATTAAATAATGCCTCTGGAAGGTACCCTAATTCCTCGTATTGTTCAATGAACTGAATAATCGTTTCATCCCGCTTGCTCAACTTTCTGCGGCTTTCATTGACGATTAAGGTCATATGTCCAAAAATTGGTGCTTCCCAACCTAACGCATCATATACCATTAACTGCTTCGGTGTATTAGAAATGTGGTCATCCCCACGCAGAACATGAGAAATTTCCATTAGATGATCATCGATAGCTACTGCAAAATTATAGGTCGGTGTTCCATCTTTTTTCACCATAACCCAGTCACCGAATCCATCAGATTCGAAGGATACTTCCCCTTTTACCATATCATTAAAAGCATAGATTTTTCCTTGGGGAATAGCAATCCGAATGCTTGGCTGGCGTCCTTCTTTCTCCAAACGATCACGGTCCTCCGCAGTCATGTGGCGGCACTTTCCAGAATAACGGGCAGTTTCTCCTCTTTCGATTTGTGCCTCCCGTTCAGCCTCAAGCTCCTCTTCCGTACAGTAGCATTTATAAGCACGTCCAGTTTCCAGCATTTGATTGTAATAGGTCTCATAGATGTGGTTTCTCTCAGATTGACGGTACGGACCGTATTCTCCGCCGACATCGACACCCTCATCCCAATCCATGCCAAGCCATTTGAGATATTTTAATTGACTTTCTTCTCCGCCCTCAATATTCCGCTTTTGATCGGTATCTTCAATTCGAATGATAAACTTACCATTTTGATTCCGCGCAAATAAATAATTAAATAATGCGGTACGTGCATTCCCGATATGTAAATGACCTGTTGGACTCGGGGCATACCTTACACGAACTTCGTTTCCCATAACCATAAAGCCTCCAAAATTGAATTCATTCTTTATATTCTACCACTAGAAGTATGACTTATAAAGAGATCCCATTGACCTTTTTTAATAAAACTACCGCTTGAGCAGCAATCCCTTCTCCTCTGCCGGTAAAACCCAACTTTTCCGTTGTGGTAGCTTTGACATTGATTTGTTCCGGATCGGCTTCGAGCAGCTCGGCAATCCTTGTTCTCATTTGTTCAATATAGGGAGCCATTTTTGGCCTTTGAGCAATAATCGTACAATCGGCATTCACTAATTCATAGCCCTTTGCTTTCACAAGTTTCCATACATGAGCCTGCAGTTTTGCAGAATCGGCACCTTTAAAATTAGGGTCTGTATCAGGGAAGTGCTTTCCAATATCGCCTTCACCGATTGCACCTAAACAAGCATCTGAAATGGTGTGTAAAAGAACGTCCGCATCAGAATGTCCAAGTAACCCTTTTTCATAAGGTATACTTATGCCGCCAATGATTAATGGCCGTCCCTCTGTTAATTGATGAACATCAAAACCTTGACCAATTCGAAACATTATTTAGACTCCTTTTTTCTCTTTTTTAAAATGGCTTCGGCAAAATATAAATCTTCCGGTGTTGTCAGTTTAATATTATCGTAATCGCCTTCCACAATCGAAACAGTATGATTCAACCTCTCGACTAAACTCGCGTCATCTGTTCCAACAAACTGTTCCTGTTCCGCTTTTTCATAAGCCTCCATTAGCAAGGAAACACGAAAAGCTTGCGGGGTTTGAACTGCCCACAAGCTTGATCGCTCCACCGTTTCGACAACAGTACCATCCCATACCTTCTTCATGGTATCCTTTGCTGGTACTCCAATGATGGCCGCTCCTGTTTCCATAGCCTTTTCTGCTAAAAGGTGAATGATTTCCTTTTTGATAAATGGCCTCGCCGCGTCATGAACAAGGATCAACTCGGCATCTTTTACCGTTTTTAATGCGTTAAAAATGCTGTGCTGCCGCTCTTTTCCACCCGGCACTAATCCAACAACTTTTTGAATGCTGTATCGATAAAGTAATTGTTTAAATGCTTCTTCATCTTGCGGGTGTATGGCTAAAATAACCCCGCTGCACTGTTCATCCTCTTCAAATACCTTTAACGTATGAATCAGTACTGGAATTCCATTAAGCTCTAACAATAGTTTATTTTTCCCGGCTCCCATTCGTTTCCCTTGTCCGGCAGCTGGGAGAATGACTTGATAAGTCATATGATTACCCCACTCTAGCGTGATCTCTCTATAAAGCTTTTTCTAATAACTTGGGTTTGGCAAAAATCATTCTTCCCGCAGAAGTCTGAAGGACACTTGTAACCAATACCTCAATTCTTTTTCCGATAAACTCCCTGCCTTCTTCTACCACAATCATCGTACCATCGTCTAAATAGGCAACGCCCTGGTGATATTCTTTTCCGTCCTTAATCACTTGAACCGTTAACTCTTCACCCGGCAACACCACTGGTTTAACAGCATTGGCTAAATCATTAATATTCAGCACAGAAACATTCTGTAATTCACAAACCTTATTCAAATTAAAATCATTTGTTACCAGCATCCCATTTGTGATTTTCGCCAGTTTCACTAGTTTAGAATCCACTTCCTGGATTTCTTCAAAGTCACCCTCGTAAATTTCCACCTTAATTGAGAGCTCTTTTTGAATCCGATTTAGGATATCCAAGCCTCTGCGGCCGCGATTACGCTTTAAAACATCGGAGGAGTCTGCAATATGCTGCAATTCTTCAAGGACAAATCGCGGAATAACAATAGTCCCTTCTAAAAAGCCTGTTTGGCAAATATCCGCCACACGTCCATCAATAATCACGCTGGTATCGAGGATTTTTAATGCCTTTTTACTATCCTTTTCAGATTCATCCTCAGTCTGTTTCTTTTTATTGCTACCCCTGCTAAATAAACCCAGTAATTCATCACGTTTCTTGAAGCCCACTTGGAAACCGAGATAACCAAATAGGAGCGTTAGTAATATAGGAGCCACTTCATTTAGAATCGGTACTTGAACAGCATTAAGTGCAAAACCGATTAGAAAAGCGACCAATAATCCAAAAATAAGACCAACACTTCCAAATAGTACATCGGTTACGGGAATCTTCACTAATGAGTCTTCAGCCCATTTAATGAAATTAATCACATAATCTACTGCCCAAAAGGTAATAAGATAAAAGATAATAGCACCTATAATAGCAGTGACATAAGAATTATTGATTAATGGAATGTCATTTATATGAACGATCCGAAATAATCCGGGTAACAGCAAAATTCCGAGCGTACCGCCTATAATGAGGAAGCATGCCTGCACAATTCGTTTTAACATTCCTTCACCTCCTCTACTCATTATAAACATATTCATGAAATTGAAACCTTGAATTGCTGATTATTTTTCCAAAATGTAATCATCTTGAAATAATTTTGTTAAGATAAATTCTTATCTTTATCTCCAATAGGGTAGCACCGATAAAATAGACTGTCAAATTTTTGAAAATACATAATTTTATCAAGAGTGATTATTATACTGAAATATTTTATAAATGCCGGTCTGTGTATAATCTGTCCTTAATTAACTTAAATCCTTCTTTGATTTTTTTTGCCCTTACTTCTCCAATCCCGTCTACCTCATCAAGTTCTTCCACCGTGGCATAGAAAATTTTAGATAGATGCCCAAAACGATTAATAAGATTTTCCATGATAATGACCGGAAGTCTTGGTATTTTATTTAACATTCTATAGCCACGCGCACTTTTATTTTCATCAAGATGGACATAACCCATGTAGCCCATCATTTTTAATAAAACGGTATCCTCGATTATACCAGTATTCGTTAGCGACTGCATTCGTTTTAAAACTTCTGCTGGTTTAATTTCCCTGTCAAATGCATAATCCTTAATTATCAGCATGATTTCTTCTTCAAGTTCTGTTAAAATTTCTGTCATTTGCAAACGAATAAGACGCCCTTCTGTTCCCAGTTCATATAAAAAGGTAAGAAGTTCATTTTTAATTTTTAGAACCATTTCAAAACGATGGAGGACAAGTAGAAAATCAGTATATGTAACAGATTCCTCAAACTCAAGGATACTCAAGTTGGCAAAACTGGTCTTTAATACTGTCTTATATTTTTCGAGAGTTTGGATGGCTTGATTGGCTTTGGTCAAATTGACCGAAATATCCTTTAGGGCATAGCGAAAATTACCTTGGTATAGCGTAATCACATTCCTTCGTTGCGAAATTGCAATCACTAAGGCTTTCGTTTGCTTCGCTACTCTTTCTGCAGTGCGGTGTCTCATCCCTGTTTCTGACGATGGAATATCAGCATCAGGAGCTAGCTGGGCATTGGCATAAAGAATTTTATTCCCTGTTTCATTGAGAATAATCGCTCCATCCATCTTAGCAAGTTCATATAAATTGCTCGGAGTAAATGTGCAGTTGATTTCAAAACCACCATCCACAATACTTTTAACCTTATCGTTATAGCCAATGACTATTAGGCCACCCGTATTGGCCCGCAAGACATTATCTATTCCTTCACGAATGGGTGTGCCCGGGGCAATAAATTGCAATACATCACTTACTGATAGCTCTACCGGCCTTTTTTGCTCCATTCTCTACCTCCCTAAAGCGGCTTGTAATGCTTCACTCACGGAAGAAACTCCAATCAACTCAATTCCTTTAGGTCCGCTCCAGCCTCCTAAATTATTGGCAGGAAGGATAACACGTTCAAAGCCCAATTTCGCTGCTTCCTGTACCCGTTGTTCAATTCTGGATACCCGTCTAACTTCACCTGTCAGACCCACTTCGCCAATAATACAATCCGTTGGCCTTGTCGGGTGGTCCCTGAAGCTGGACGCGATACTGACAGCAACTGCCAAATCAATCGCCGGTTCATCGAGTTTCACTCCTCCCGCCACCTTTAAGTATGCATCTTGGTTGGCCAATAACATTCCTACCCGTTTCTCCAAAACGGCCATTAGCAGTGGCACTCGATTCTGATCGATTCCGGTCGCCATTCTTCTTGGATTTCCAAAACTAGTTGGCGAAATTAAGGCTTGTATTTCAACTAATACAGGGCGAGTCCCCTCCATAGAGGCAACGACAGTCGATCCAGCCGCACCCTGTGATCGTTCTTCGAGGAAAATTTCTGAAGGATTTTCAACTTCCTCTAAACCAAATTCCTTCATTTCAAAAATACCCATTTCATTTGTTGAGCCAAAGCGATTTTTTACCGCCCTTAAAATTCGATACGTATGATGGCGTTCTCCTTCAAAATAAAGCACGGTATCCACCATATGCTCCAATAACCTTGGTCCGGCAATCGAACCTTCCTTGGTTACATGCCCGACAATAAAGATCGCAATCCCTTTCGTTTTTCCAATTCTCATTAGTTCCGCGGTACATTCACGAACCTGTGAAACACTTCCGGGAGCGGATGTAACCTCTGGATGAAATACCGTTTGTATCGAATCGATAATGACAAAACTCGGATTTGTCCCTTCTATCGTACGATTGATCTCCTCCAAATTTGTTTCAGCATAGACAAGTAGATTTTCAGAGGAAATCCCCAATCGTTCTGCTCTCAACTTCGTTTGACGTAGTGATTCTTCTCCAGAAATATATAGAACCTGACTCCCCTTTTGGGCAAGCTGAGACGATACTTGTAACAGAAGTGTGGACTTTCCAATGCCAGGATCTCCTCCAATTAAAACTAATGAGCCCTTTACCACACCGCCGCCGAGTACCCTATTAAGTTCATTTAAATCTGTTAGAATTCGTGGTTCACTTTGGGTTTCAATTGAAGTGATGGGCGTAGGTTTTGATAGTGTCACTCCTCCCTGTGAATGGGCAAATGCACCTCTGCGATTCCCACCGGTTACTTCCACTTCCTCCACCATTTTATTCCATGTCCCACAACCCGGGCATTTACCCATCCATTTAGGCGATTCATACCCGCATTCCTGACAGATAAATTTAGTTTTACGTTTAACCATAAGGTTCTTTCCCCTTCTTTACATGAAGACAAATTTTCATAATGGAAACTCATCAATAGCTACTTGGCTACGACTCTAGATAATCTTAAAATCGTAAAAAAAGAGGTACACGGTTTTAATTTATTCACGTGTACCTCCGTTACTCCTTCGTTTGGAGTATTTATTGATAATGGGACAGGTATTATTGGGCTACACCTGTTTGCTCTGCGGCTTTTACAACAAATTCTCCATTATCTACATCAATAATAGCATGGTGTCCTGTTAATAAAGTTCCTTTTAACAATTCTTCAGATAATCTGTCTTCAATATGTTTTTGAATGGCACGGCGAAGCGGTCTTGCCCCGTACTCAGGATCATAGCCCTCTTCGGAAATTTTCCCTTTCGCTGCCGGTGTTAATTCAATAAAGATATCCTGCTCTTTTAGACGTTTAATCAACTGGTCAGACAACAAGGTGACAATTTCTTCTAGATGTTTCTTCTCTAGGGAATGGAAAACAATAATTTCATCAATCCTGTTCAGGAATTCAGGACGGAAAGCCCTTTTCAGCTCTTCCATCACTTTACCCTTCATATCTTTATAATCTTGAGTAGAATCCTGGATATTAAAGCCAACATATTTATTTCTTTTTAATGCTTCAGCTCCGACATTGGATGTCATAATTAGCACCGTATTGCGGAAATCAACTGTTCTACCCTTGGAGTCTGTTAGACGTCCATCCTCGAGAACTTGTAATAAAATATTAAATACATCCGGATGGGCCTTCTCTATTTCATCGAGTAAGACAACAGAATAAGGCTTTCTGCGAACCTTTTCCGTTAACTGTCCGCCTTCTTCATATCCTACATATCCCGGAGGTGACCCAACAAGACGAGATGTTGAATGTTTCTCCATGTATTCAGACATATCGATACGGATCATGGCATCCTCATCCCCAAACATGGCTTCCGCCAGGGCACGAGCTAATTCTGTTTTCCCCACACCAGTAGGTCCTAAGAAGACAAAAGAACCGATAGGACGCTTTGGATCCTTCAAGCCAGCTCTTGCACGGCGAACGGCTTTTGCCACAGCCTTAACAGCTTCCTCTTGTCCTATGACACGTGAGTGTAGAATTTCTTCTAAATTAAGCAATCTTGCTGTTTCAGTTTCAGCTAGCTTCGAAACAGGGATTCCAGTCCAACTGGACACAACACTAGCAATGTCATCAACGGTCACTTCGTTGTTTTCTTTCCCTTGCTTTTCCTTCCAGCTTTTCTTTGTCTCCTCAAGTTGTTCGCGCAAACGCTGTTCAGAATCTCTTAGTGATGCAGCCTTTTCAAACTCTTGACTTTGAACAGATGCATCCTTTTCTTTGCGAACTTCCTCAAGCTTCACTTCCAACTCTTTCAGATTTGGAGGCGTTGTATAAGAGCGCAGTCTTACCTTAGAACCCGCCTCATCAATTAAATCGATAGCTTTATCAGGAAGGAAGCGGTCTGAAATATATCGATCAGATAATTTTACTGCTGCTTTAATGGCCTCATCAGTAATTGAAACGCGATGATGCGCCTCATAACGATCTCGTAAGCCTTCTAAAATTTGAATCGATTCATCAAGCGTTGGCTCATCAACACGAATTGGTTGAAAACGTCGTTCTAATGCTGCATCTTTTTCTATATATTTACGATATTCATCTAGGGTTGTGGCCCCGATACATTGAAGTTCTCCGCGAGCAAGTGAAGGTTTTAAAATGTTGGAAGCGTCAATGGCACCTTCCGCACCACCTGCACCAATTAATGTATGAAGCTCATCAATAAATAGTATGATGTTGCCAGCTTGGCGAATTTCATCCATAACCTTCTTTAAACGATCTTCAAATTCACCACGGTATTTGGTACCAGCAACTACCGTACCCATATCCAGTGTCATTACCCTCTTATCTCGGAGAATCTCCGGAACCTCATTATTAACAATTTGTTGTGCAAGACCCTCGGCAATGGCAGTTTTACCAACACCAGGCTCGCCAATTAATACCGGATTATTTTTAGTCCTTCGGCTCAAAACTTCGATTACACGCTGAATTTCTTTACTGCGTCCAATGACCGGGTCCAAGCTGCCTTCACGAGCAATGGCGGTTAAATCTCTGGCAAGACTATCGAGTGTTGGCGTATTAGCACTTGCTGAATTGCCTCCCTGATGTCCACCAGATTCATTACTGCCCAATAATTGAAGTACTTGCTGGCGGGCTTTATTTAAACTGACTCCTAAGTTATTTAATACCCTTGCTGCAACACCTTCTCCCTCACGGATTAACCCAAGAAGAATGTGCTCTGTTCCGACATAAGAATGTCCTAATTTACGTGCTTCATCCATTGATAGTTCAATAACTTTTTTAGCTCTAGGTGTATAGTGAATGATCTGAGAAGATTCTTGTCCTTTGCCTATTAAATTCTCTACTTCTTTTTGAATTTTATCTGAGCCTAATCCAAGTCCGTAAAGTGCCTTTGCAGCAATTCCTTCACCTTCGCGAACTAATCCTAATAAAATATGCTCTGTTCCAATATTATTGTGCCCAAGACGAATAGCTTCCTCCTGTGCTAATGCTAGAACCTTTTGCGCTCTTTCAGTAAAACGGCCGAACATCATACCTCTCACTCCTCACCTATTTTTCAGTTTCCAACTTAAATCTTTCGCGAATCAATGTTGCACGGCGTATATCCCTTTCATATGGTCGTAATGGACCACCAGCATATTGCTGAAGAAAACCCGGTTGGGTTAAAATCATTAATTCATTTAGGATGTTCTTCGATAAATGGGTTATATACCCTAAATCAATTCCAAAGCGAACATCCGATAAGCATTTTGCAGCTTCTTTTGATTCAATAATTCTACTGTTTGTTAAGATACCTAAAGATCGAAACACTCTATCTTCTAATTGTATGTTTGAAGTCTTTTGTAATGCTTCTCGTGCTGACCTTTCCTGGGAGATTAGCTGGCTTGCAACCCCCATCAAATCCAAACAGATATCCTCTTCAGATTTCCCAAGTGTAATTTGATTGGAAATTTGAAAAATATTCCCCAGGGCTTCACTTCCTTCCCCGTATATTCCTCTAACAACAAAGCCTAATTGGTTAATAGCAGGAATAATTCGGTTAATTTGCTGTGTTAACACCAACCCAGGCAAATGCATCATCAGTGATGCCCGAAGACCAGTCCCTACATTGGTAGGGCAGCTAGTCAAGTAGCCGTATTTTTCATCAAAGGCAAATTGAAGATTATGTTCAAGCCAATCATCTATTTCATTCGCTGCCTTCAATGCTTCTGTCAATTGCAGGCCTGGAAATAAACATTGAATCCGTATATGATCCTCTTCATTAATCATTATACTAACTTCTTCATTTTCGGATAATAAAACAGCCCCGTAAGATGCATCCTCAGCTAAATGGGGACTTATTAAATGTTTCTCCACCAAAACCCGTTTCTGAAGAGGCTGGATTTCATTCATCTTTAAAAAATTCATGTGATTAAATCCAGGCGGGTTTGATTTCTTAAGAGTCTCCTCCAATATTTGAATAACCTGTTTTGCTTCTTCATGTGAAAAAATTGTTGGAAAATTAAATTCCTCCAGGTTTCGCGCCAAACGAATGCGTGAGCTAAGAACGATATCAGAGTCAGGTCCCTCCTCGCTCATCCAAGAGCTCACCGCTTGATTAAAAAAACGTTCGAGCGACATATCATTCCCCTCCCCCGTGGCTGTCAGAGATTTTTTTCTCTAAACTGCGTATTTCATCACGAATATTTGCTGCATTTTCAAATTCTTCTTGAGCAATTGCATCTCTTAATTGAATTTTTAATTCCTCAATTTGTTTACGAATATGGAGCCCACCGCCAATTCGTTTTGGGATTTTCCCACTATGTGACCAGTTTCCTCCATGAAGCCTTCTTAATACAGGTTTTAACTGCTCTTGAAACGTTTCATAGCAATGGGCACAACCAAAGCGTCCAACTTTTAAAAATTGCTGAAAAGTCATGGAGCAACGATTGCACTGAAGCAACTCCTCCTGAGGAAACGGATTTTGGCTTGGCTTATGAATAGACGAGTCAATATTTAATAGACCGGCTAATAAGTTATTAAATGAAAAACCTGGTTCACCATTAAATATAAACGTTTCACCACCCTTTTCTTGGGCACATTTTTCACAAAGATGCACTTCGGTCTTTTCACCATTTAATATTTTTGTAAAATGAAGTGCTGCAGGCCTTTGATTACATTCCTGACAAATCATACTCTCACCCCTCCAGCATCATACTATTTATATTTTAAAGAAGTTAACATTGCTTTTAACATTCTTGCTCTCAATTCATCACGGTATGGAAGATCAATGTAAAGAACAGAACGGTCAATAACACTTAACATGATCTTTGCTTCACGATTGGTGATAATCTCTTCCTGAACAAGCCTGATGATAACATCTTCAGCGCTGGATTGACTTACTCTGTCATCCACTAAGACAATCAATTGATCAATAAGATCTACCGAATCATGAGACTGTACCTTCATAATTCGAATATACCCGCCACCACCTCGTTTACTCTCCACTAGGTAACCGCGTTCGATCGTAAATCTAGTATTAATCACATAATTAATTTGTGAAGGGACACATTGAAATTTATCTGCAATTTCGCTTCGTTTAATTTCAACGAGCTCCTTTTCACTCATTTCCAATACTTGTTTTAAGTACCTTTCGATAATATCGGAGATGTTCCTCATCTTCCCACCCCCATTCACCATCTGACTTTGACTATATTTGACATAAATTATAACCAATTTTTTTCACAGATGCAACGATTCACTACTTTATGATTTTCTCCAAATCTCGCAGGGATGAAACGTTTGATTTAATGTAATTGAAACAATTTGTCTTTTTTAAGAGGATAAAGCGGAGGAACTGTTTCTAGAGGAATACCCTTCTGGATAAGAGTATTGGCTATTTTGCAAAAAAAAAGACAACCCTAAACAGGTTGTCTTTTTTTTGCCCGGCAACG
>NZ_JBALNY010000098.1:0-11894 GCF_036962145.1 Bacillus sp. JJ1764
TGTTTACTATTAAAGAGGATTATCGACAATACCCCAGTTACCCGAATGGATATTTGATTCATGTAGTGACTGGATTTGTATCAGCTTCCATTGGTGCTGTGGCAATCCCAGCATTAATGACTAAAAATTTCATTGCCGTTACATTTCTAACTGCGGCTACACAGCAATTTAGAGATGTCCGTAAATCAGAGAGAGAAAGTTTGAAGGATCTCGAAAATACTGAATATGCTTATCGAGGCGATGCATATATCGACGGGATTGCCAAAACATTTGAATCCCGAAATTATTTTTCTTTAATTGTTGCACTTGTAACAGCAATAACCATGCAAGTGGTGGATACAAAAACTACTTGGATTGATTGTTTATCAGGTGCGGTTGTGGGCTTTCTTGTATTCTTCGTATTAAAACGATTTTCAAAGGGTAAAACACTTGGAGATATAGCTCAAGTGGAACAAGGTTCAATAGAGGTAAAGGGCTCTGATTTATATGTAGATGGGATCTTTGTTTCAAACCTATTGGGTACGGATTATGCTTCGGAATTGTTTGAACGAGAAGGTCTAGCCGTAGTCATTCATCCAAATGAAGAACGATTTAGAATTACACTAGACAATTTTGGCCAAAGACAGGCCGCTTTATTTGAAGCTGCAAGAACGATTGGATTGAAACGATACTCATTTACCCGAAAGGATTTTGAAAAAGGACGGGTCGTAATTGCTTTAGTCCCTATTATTAAAGATATTGACCGGTTCATTGAAGCTGTAAAGAAGACTCCATTGCTCGAAAGCACGAAAAAAACCTCAGAAGTGATGAATACAAATATGGCAGGTAAGGAATAGAGCATTCAAGGAAAAAAAGTCTTTGGTGCTCTTTTTCTATTGCTCCGAATCCATGCTCGTATTTCGGTCAATTTCATTTGTAAAGTAACAAGGCATTTAACTACTTCATATTTTATTGTGACGTTTAGTATAAAGAGATATTGGAGTGTGTGCCTTATGAGTATTGGCATTATCATAATGGGGCTGTTAATTGGCTTTATGGTTGGGTTAACTGGAGTTGGCGGAGCGGCGCTATTAACACCAGTATTAATCTTAATTGGCATTAGCCCATCCATCGCAGTTGGGACAGATCTTTTTTACAACTCCATAACAAAGCTGTTTGGTTCCTTCCAGCATTGGCGGCAAAAAACGATTAATCTGAAGCTGGTCAAACATTTAGCTATGGGGAGTATTCCTAGTGCCATTTTAGCGGTAGGGATTCTTCATTTATTTGATTCTTATTTTCATAATCAGGAGCAAATCATTAAACATGCATTAGGATATGTATTAATATTAGTCGCTCTTGCCACCTTGGTTAAAACGTTTATAAAAAACAAATTGGTGTGGAATAAAATTCAGATGAAGTCTTTAGAGGAAAAGCGGACCATGACCATCATGATTGGCGCTGTTTTGGGCTTTATTGTCGGGCTGACCTCCATTGGTTCAGGATCATTATTTGCCATTGCTATGTTGTACCTATATAGAATGACTCCTTCCGAATTGGTTGGTACAGATATTGCCCACGCCTTTTTACTCGTATCAGCAGCGGGTTTGATGCATGCTGGCATAGGCAATATCGATTATTTATTAATGGTCAATCTATTGTTAGGCTCCATTCCTGGTGTCCTATTGGGCAGTACCCTTTCTTCCAAATTTCCGGCTAAACCATTAAGAACCATTATGGCCCTGATGATTTTAGTTAGTGGGATCAAATTAATTTAAATACCCCTTAAAAAAACACGGCCCGCCCGCCGTGTTTTTATTTAAGAATGTAATGGTTCCTTTATATCTTTGTACCTGATCCTTATAACAATATATAAAACGATAATCATCACCTCTAAAAATAACCCCAAAGATGTCCATGTGTAAAAAGAAAAGTGCAGGTGATTCATACTATTTTTAAATAATAGAATCGATAAATACCCCAGTATTAGGCCGATTGGAAAGAGAAACTTGTTTGTATTGGACTTATATAAAAAGCTTGTACAATAATTAATAGCATAAAGAAGATAGGCTGCTTTAGCAAAAAATGTAGGAACCCAAACCGCAACAATTAGCAAATCAATTCTATCGAGGAAGTCCGTTAAATTAATTTGTTGTATTAGAATATAAGAAGGATAGGCAGCTTCACTGACAAGTTTTACACCAAGTACCGAAATATCTAAAATAAGGATAATCAAAAACATAAATAATCCTAAAGCAGTCCCTGAAATGACTGCTTTTCTAGCTGCACCTACTGGGTTAACATTAGCAATCACTAGGATAAATAAAACCATTTCCCCCATCCAGGCAAAAGTAAAAAAACTTGATTTTATTAAAGATGTTACTGTTTTAAAATGAGGAAGAGGCTGAAAATTCCCTATTTGCCATTCATTGAGTAAAAGCAATGGCAAAAGAAGAATGATCACAAACAGGATCCCGAAGTGGACTGCGTTAATTCGGGAGATAACCTCAATTCCTGCCATACTGACATAGACGAGGACAAATACAGAAAGCACCATTATCATATCAATAGGTGTATTGGGTAGTAACACGGCGGCAATAAAATCAATTACCCCCCTTAAATCGCGTAAAAACAAAATGGACGCAAAAGCAATAAAAATAAGAACAAATCCCTTTTCTAAAACTTTGCTTTGTTGTCCGATTAAAAACATTCGGCTAAGGCGATCGACATGAAGTTTCTTTCCGAAAATCAGAAAAGTCAAGAACAGAAAAACAGGAAAAAGAATAATTGGAATCATCCAAGTATTTTGTTCTCCGATTTGAACCATAATCTGAGGCAGGCTGATGATGGTGGAGGTAAAAATAAAGTTGGCCACTAATAACATCAATTGAAGATTGGATATTTTTTGCCTCATATATCGACAACCAGCCTTGAAATTCTTCCAAAAGAATTATTCAAAAAATTTGTAACACTGTTTAAGGAAAAATGGAGGGCGACCAAAAGCGAAACTCCCATCGCTGCTAAGATGAGCAAATACACCCACTTCCGCTCTTTTTTATCTATAATTTTTGCTTTTAAGACCACGATTAAATAGACTATCAGCGAAATCCATACAATCACAATACCAATACTCATGATGTCATCCTTTCTCTACTTTTCCTGAGTTAGTGATCCGTTGAATATCCGCATCAACTTTCACATTGACTTTCAAGTCAGAAAGTATCTTACCCCAATTCTTCTGCCACTTATTTTCCCATTGGATATTGTGATTTCGATATAAATA
The DNA here is from genome assembly GCF_036962145.1 of Bacillus sp. JJ1764. Taxonomy (NCBI): domain Bacteria; kingdom Bacillati; phylum Bacillota; class Bacilli; order Caryophanales; family Bacillaceae; genus Bacillus; species Bacillus sp. JJ1764. The sequence goes on from NZ_JBALNY010000098.1 coordinate 3,263, forward strand.
CCATCCAAATCCAAACGGGTCGACTCCTTGAGAATGGGCGTGTGAAATAATAGAATTTATATCAGCTTTGATTTGTTTCTCCATTTTTTTGGTTATAAGATGATAAGTTGAAGGGTCTTCAATCCTTAAATTTGGTTCATTTTCTAACAGAGTTCCATTCAATTTAATAGTGAGATAAAAAACAGGTCTGTCATGAACAGAATGGAAGTTTGTTTTAACACTGCTATCAATAATTTGTAAAGTAATCTCTTGATTTTCATCAACAGGAAAAGAATATGTCTTTTTTGCCATTTTTTCTAAAAGCCAAAGTATTCCTTGGGATTCATTCTTATTGGTGAGAAATAGCATCTTATCACCTTTAAACACGCCAAAACTGCTCATTAGGATTTCTTTCCCGTTTTTTTCTTTTTTTAACGTTCCAGTATTTTCAATAACAGGTATAATCGTATCTTTCCCCGGACGGTCCAAGTCCTGTAGAGTGTCCTTAACCGTTGTATTGGTGCTCGCTTTCGCCATTTCCCGAATCGCTTCTCCTGAAAATTGTTCCATTCTTGGCTGAGTATTTAACATTTTAACAGCATCCCCTTTAGAGATGACAATGAAGGTGGATATTCGGGATTGCGGCTGTATGAATACTGCGTTTAATGTTTCGGTAATCCCCTGCTTTGCCAGATCCTCCCCAATAATTAACACCCTTCTATGAGCAAAATAAAGTTTACGGGATAATCTGATCTGGATGTCCTCCATCCCTTCACGCAAATTGCCGCCAGTTCCTTGAGCAACGAAAAACGGTCCCTCACCGCTTGTTCCGCCTCCACCGCCACTCGAACCCGAACCGCCTAAAGAACTTGGAAGAGGTATTTGCACTGAAAATCTGTAATTATGTCGTTCTCCTTTATCCACACCTGTTGCAACAACAAATGCTATATCATTGATCTCTTGTCGATCCCAACAGCCAGTCAACATGATCAAACATAATAGGCACAGCAATAGTAAACTCTTTTTCATGTTGGGCTCCCTTCTTCGTTACCTTCGGGAGGGGACGGCTGTAAATGTTCTGTCTGTCTTATGGAATCACGCTTCACAAATTGATTCGGTCTGTCGTTCATTGCCCACCAAGGCACACGGATAAACACATCCTTAAGTGCCTGAAAGGATAACGGGGCAAGCGGCCAAAAATAAGGGATGCCGAATGAACGCAATTTGCAAAGGTGTGTCAGAATTATAAGGGTTCCTAACACCACTCCAAACAGGCCAAACATCCCGCCTAAGATCATTAATGGGAACCTAAGCATTCTGATGGAAATTGACATGTTAAACCGAGGAATTGTAAACGAGGCAATTCCAGTCATGGAAACAGCGATTACGGTAGGAGCTGATACAATTCCCGCCTCTACAGCTGCCTGTCCTACGACCAAACCCCCAATAATCCCGACCGCCTGTCCTACCACCTGAGGAAGTCTTACCCCCGCTTCCCTAAGTGCTTCAAATGATAATTCCATAATGAGGACCTCAACAAACATAGGAAAAGGGATCGCCTCCCTGCTTGCGGCAATAGAAAACAGTAAGGATGTTGGAATCATTTCTTGATGATAAGTTGTTACAGCCACGTAAATACCAGGTAAAGTTAAAGCGATAAATAAAAAACCGACTCGCAACAATCTAAGAAATGCAGATATGTGATAGCGCCCATAGTAGTCCTCACTCGCTTGGAAAAACTGCCAAAACGTGGCAGGCATGACCAGAACAAATGGAGTACCATCAATAATCACGGCCACTCTTCCTTCGAGAAGATTAGCAGCAACAGTATCGGGACGTTCAGTGTTTTGAATTTGCGGAAACATACTCCATGGACTATCCTCGATAAATTCTTCAATATAACCACTTTCCAAAACCCCATCTACTTTGATGCGGTCAAGACGTGCCAAAACTTCTTTGACAAGCTCAGGAGGTGCCAGTCCCTCGACGTATAAAATGGCGATCCCAGTCTGGGTCTCTTCTCCAATTTCCTTGGACAGAATCTTTAATCGATTCGAACGAATTTTGTGGCGCACGAGGGCCGTATTGACTCGTAATCTTTCATTAAACCCTTCCCTAGGCCCTCGAACAGCTGATTCTGTTTGCGGCTCTGCAACACTGCGCCGCTCTCCTCCTTTAGCATCAAAAATGATGGCCTTCCGCATTCCATCTACAAATAGGACCGTATTGGCTTTTAATACATTACTTACCGCTTCATCCAGTTCTGTTGTTTCAGCAATAGAGCTAATAGATATGACTCTTTCTTTTAAAACGTCAATGGTTAATCTCTCTCGCTCAATCTCCTCAATGAGCTGCCTTAAACCATGCATTTCAACAGAAAGCGAATCAATAAAACCATCTACAAACACTAAATAAGCTTTTACCTTTCCTGCTATAAAGGGACGAAAAACAATATCCGTGCAATCTTTAAACAACTCTTGTAAAATCTCAATATTATCCATTATGTCAGCTTGAATTGGTTTTTTCGTTTCATCACTAGTTATCACTTTTTTACTTGTTTTCTTAGGTTTCAATAATTTTCTCATTACAAATCTCCACACTAAAGAGTAAGAATATCCAACCTTAATTTGACCAAAAGATAGAAATTTATTCCTGATTTGGTTAATGAGTTCATAAACCTGTCCTGATCAAAGCGACTTGAACATATACTGTACAAGATCTTTTTTTCTGGGGGTTATTATGTTTAATATGCTGGAAAAAGCAGTACTTGGTATGGCCACTTTAAGGGTCCTTTCAGGTAGTATAGAAATTTTTGCTGCCATATTAATGATTAAATTTAATACAGTTGAAAAAGCATTACTGGTAAATAGTTCTTTAGCCCTTGTAGGACCGGTGGTTTTAATCTTAACAACTACCATTGGTGTTTTGGGAATGATGGGAGGTAATATTTCCATAGCTAAAATTGCCTGGATTTTTCTCGGGGTAAGCTGTATTTTAATTGGGGTGATGAAATCTTAAAAAAGGGAGGACGAATGGCTGTGCTGTTCGTTTTTTTTTGAGGAAAAACGGTAGTATTTATTAGTTCCATTTGATAACATTTGACGTTAAGAGGGGTGAATTTTATGAATATTCGACAACCAAACATTCTAGTTTATAGTCCAAATCAGGCTGAGGAATACGCGAACTGTATACGAAAAAAAGGATTTTTTTCTGTTATGGTTGCAACAACCCGTGATGAAGCAGAAAATTTGTTATTCGGCACTGAGGTCATTTTAGGGTGGAAGTTTCCTACTGAATTATTGAGTTTGTCTGCTGCGGCTTCTGTTAAATGGTATCAATCCACTGGGGCTGGAGTGGATGATTTGGTCGCTGATTCTTCAATCCCTGATCATTTGATTCTAACAAGGATTGTAGACCAATTTGGCGGTAATATTTCTGAATATGTTTTTACGTATTTATTATATTTAGTGAAAGATGTAGCACGAATCAGTCAGGCACAATTGGAACATCGTTGGGATCCATTTATTGCTGATTCATTAGCAGGAAAAACAATCGGGGTGGCAGGGATGGGGTCGATCGGTACTGAGATTGTCCGAAAAGCCCGAGCCTTTGAGATGAAGGTATTTGGCTTAAGTAAAAGTGGAGTTAATTCGGAAATAGTAGACAAACATTTTTTTTCAGATCAATGGCCTGAATTTGTTAAGGACTTAGATTATTTAGTATTGACCCTTCCCTTAACAATGTCTACTTATCATATAGTAAATCGCGAGCTATTACTGTCTATGAAACCTGGAGCGATAATCGTTAATGTAGGTCGTGGAGCATTAATGAATGAAAACGATTTGGTAACCGTGTTGAAAACTGGACACCTTGGAGCTGCGGTTCTTGATGTGTTCGAGACGGAGCCTCTGCCAGTAGAACACCCGCTTTATTCCATTCCAAACGTATATATCACGCCCCATCTTTCAGGACCAAGTACGGCTGATGGTGTTTGTGATTTCTTTGCAGAAAATTTGAATCGATACATGGCTGGACAACCATTAGCAGGTGTAGTTGATTGGAAGCGCGGATATTAAATCAATCAACAAGTCTATTAGTGATTCATAAACTATTAAACTGAAAGCACCCCAATACAATGGAGTGCTTTTATCCAGATTTATTTATAGATCGGATATCCAATAAATTTAAAATCCTTACCGATTTTTTCAATCGTTGTATCTGTTAACTCAATTGCCTCAAGCATTTTATCTACCCCAGTACCTTCCAAGAAGGTAGGGGCATCTCTTCCACCGATTAATTTAGGGGCAAAATAAAGAACCACTTTATCAATAAGCTGATTCTCTAAAAAGGAGCCATTAACCGTCCCTCCCCCTTCAACTAAGACAGAGGAAATAAGGTGTTCACCCAATAGATCGAGGACTTCTTTTAGATGTACATTTTTTGAACCATTCGTTTGAAACACTTTAATCCCTAGTGATTGTAAAACAGACTCTTTCTCTTGGTCATATTTATTACTTGTAAAAATCCAAGTTTCCGCTTGCTTGTCTGTGATGACCTTTGAATCCAGCGGAATTCTTAAGGTAGAGTCTAAAATAACCCGGAGGGGGTTCCGTCCATTTGGGATTCTGGCAGTCAATTCTGGATTATCCTTTAAGACCGTATTTACTCCGACTAATATTGCCATATGTTCATTTCTCATATGATGAACATCCAACCTCGACTCTTGTGAGGTGATCCATTTGCTATCCGATGTATGAGTCGCTATTTTTCCATCCAGGGTTGTCCCAGCTTTTAAGGTAATAAAGGGTTTTTTCTGAACGATGAATTTATTAAACACTTCATTCATTTTTCGGGATTCTTCTTGTCGAACTCCAACGATCACCTCAAGACCTGCATCCTTAAGGATCTTAACCCCGTTTCCGGAAACAATTGGATTCGGATCAAGAGTGGCAATCACTACCTTTTTAATTCCAGCTTCCACTATGGCTACGGCACAGGGGCCAGTTCTGCCATGATGTGAACATGGTTCAAGTGTAACATAAATGGTTCCGCCCTTTGCTTTTTCTCCAGCCATTTTTAAAGCATGAATTTCAGCATGAGGTTCTCCTGCTTTCAAATGGGTTCCAATTCCCACAATCCGATTATCATTCACAATGACCGACCCAACTAATGGATTCGGATCTGTCTGTCCTTTCATCGCCTTTGCATTACTTAAGGCCAAATCCATATAAAACTCGTGATTAGTCATTACAACAGGTCTCCTCTTCCCTCAAATGACCAGATCGTTTCACTTTGGTTTCTAAGTATTTCTCGTTAAATTCAGACACGTCTCCCCATAAAGGTTCCCTGCCTGAAACCGGTAAACCGGACTCTTTTAATGCCGTTAATTTTTTCGGGTTATTTGTAATTAAGGCGACAGGTTTGGAACGTAATGCCTTTAAAACCTGTATGGCATCACTATAATTTCTGGAATCATCAACAAAGCCAAGTGCTTGATTTGCTTCAACGGTGTCATAATTATTTTCTTGAAGAATGTAGGCAAGAGCTTTACTAAATAAACCAATTCCCCTTCCTTCATGGTTCGCCAAATAAAATAATGCTCCCGTACCGTGCTCTACAATCATTTTCATCGATTGTTTTAATTGGAATCCACAGTCGCACCTTTTACTGCCAAAAATATCCCCAGTGTGACAAATGGAGTGCATTCTTATAATGGCGTCATCTCCATACTCAAAATCACCGTAAACCAACACACTAGATTGTTGGAATTCGGCTAAATTCGCTGATGATAATTTTTCAATAATACGCTCAAAATTCTCTGTTACCTCATCACAATTTAACCAGCAATACCAATTAAAAATAACTGTTTCCCCATATAGATTAACTGGCAGGCGAATCGGACCTACTAAATAAATGGCCCCTTTGTCTGTTTTTATTAATTGAATCTTATCGTTTAAGACAGAAAGAACCTTTGTATCAAATTTCGTCTGTGCCATTTTTTAAAATCCCCCTAATTAAAGACTTATTGTTAGTTTTTTCATGAAAGTTATTGGTATCCAATATAAAAAGAAAAAAGTTTACCTCAGTCAGTAGAGATAAACCCATTTTAGCGTATTTTACGAATATTATCCAAATTGCCACACGCTATGGCTTAGATTTCCATAACGGAAACTACGATGGAGTAAGGTTGCTTTATGCTCATTGTCTGCTGCGCCCATTGCATAAAAAATCGGAACAAAGTGTTCAGTCCCGTACGGAGGCACGGCAAACTGTGCATTTGGGGCTAATTGATTGTATTGAAAAAGTGCTGATAAGTCCCAATTTTCGATATGATAGGCGAGCCAATTTTCAAATTCAAGGGCCCATTCATCAGCTCGTCCATCGTCTGCCCAGTTAAGTGCACGAAGATTGTGAGATGTTCCACCGCTGCCAATAATTAAAATATCTTTTTCTCTTAAAGCTGATAATGCTTTTCCAATATTATATTGTTCTTGAGGTGTTAGTCTCGAATTGACTGACATCGATATGACAGGAATATCTGCATTTGGATAAAGCATACGAAGGACCACCCAAGCTCCATGATCTAAACCACGCTGAACATCTTTTTCAAACGGTATTCCACTGTCAATGAATAAATTCTCAATTTCTGAAGCCATTTGTTGATCTCCTCTGGCAGGATATTGAATCTTATATAGTTCTTCATCAAATCCTCCAAAGTCATAAATGGTCCGATACTGCTCAACATTGCCCACTTGTTGGATTCTTGATTCCCAATGAGCTGAAAACAAAACAATGGCCCTTGGACGAGGCAAATCTTTTCCTAATTGGTTAACAAACTGTGTATATTCATTGTTTTCTACTGCAAGCATGGGAGAACCATGGGCAATAAAAAATGATGGCATCATAACTATTTCCTCCTCTTTATATCGGTTTATATTTAGTTTTGTTATACGAAAATTTATTTCTTATTAGGATAACTTAGCTAAAGCTTAGCATGAGATAATAAATTTGTAAATATGAAATTAAGTTCTCTATTTAAAAACTTCCATCTTAAAAAAGGTTATATTTTTATATGGTGTTCAGTATTGAAGTACCTAAACAGGAAATCGCCTAAAAAGTATATAGCTGTGTTTAGTGGGTTTTCATAGACATATTGTGTATGGTCGAGAAAATTTTTGCAATTATTGTAATGGAAGATAAGTTACATTCGTTTTTTTCTAATCCAAAAGGAATAGTTCTACCCGCATCGAATTATTAAGTTAAAACCAGTGAAAAAGGAGAGTTAAGAGAATGATTGGTGAAGAGAAAAAAGAAATGGTTAGAAAATATGTAGATGCATACAATTCGTTTAATGTTAATGATATGTTTAAGCTTTTACATGATGAAATCTTGTTCAGAAATATTTCAAATGGTCAAGTTGACACGGAGACCAAAGGAATACTAGAATTTAGAGAACTTGCCGAAAAGTCGTCAAGGAACTTCTCAAGCCGAAAACAAACAATTATTAACATTGCAACTATTGACAATCAAGTTGAGGTGCAAATTGATTATGAGGGAATACTAGCTGTTGATTTACCCAATGGATTAAAATCAGGTGATAAGTTACAACTCATAGGAAAGTCTCTATTTGGTTTTAAAGAAGGAAAAATTTCTTTAATTGAAGATTATAGTTAAAACAGCTTAAGCAGGTTCTACTCTTAACAAATAGCTCCCGAGTCGTAGTTACGACTCTTTTTTCTCTTTGAAGATTACTTCTAGAAATATTATCAATCCCCTATTTGACAAACAGGGACAAATATTATATTATTATCTCGAATTCAAGATAATTAAATTTGAGATTGTTAAAATACAAATAAGGGGTGTAAAAGTATGTTAAAGAAATTAGATCACACAAATATGGGTAAAAGTAATTTGGGTTGGCTTAGAAGTATTTTTCATTTCTCATTCGCGGAATATTATAATCCACAAAACATACAGTTTGGAAAACTGCGGGTGGTAAATGACGACTTAGTTGCCCCTGGTACAGGCTTTGATTTTCATCCACATAAAGAAATGGAAATCATTTCATATGTCGTGAATGGTAAGCTAACTCATGGTGACAGTATGGGCAATCAAAACACTATCTCGCGGGGACATGTTCAATATATGAGTGCAGGAACCGGTGTGTTTCATAGTGAGCATAATTTGGGTGAGGAAACATTAAGATTTTTGCAAATATGGATCTACCCAGATCAAGCAGGCTACGAACCAAATTACGGTGATTACCGATTTGATTGGGACGAGAGACAAAATAAATGGCTCCACATGGTATCAAGCAAAAACGGCAGTGCTCCTATAAAAATAAACCAGGACGTAAATATTTATGCCCTTGAATTGGAAGCAGGCAAAGAAATTGAGTTTCCAGTTGACGCTAATCGGCAGGCCTATTTAGTGCAAGTTGAAGGAAGCTCCATGATTAATACTGTTACTTTAAAAACAAGAGATGCATTGGAAATTGTGGAAGAGAATATCTTCATTAAGGCTAATGAAACTGCACATTTCGTTGTTTTAGAGATGGAGAAAATTTCCTAAAAAAATGGTCCTTCGTGCTTTACGAAGGACCATTTTCATTTTTTAATTTGATTTTAAAATTCTTTTTAGATCTTCCACAAAT